>JBEKOF010000037.1:0-24666 GCA_049522055.1 Verrucomicrobiota bacterium
ACGAAATGGAAGGAGCCAAAACCGGCGAAAACACCCGAACACGATTTTGGCCAAAACCGTCCCAACGCCTTGCAAATCAACGGGCCACCATCACGATTCCAGCATTGTGGGATGGCTGTGATGAAAATCAAAAGATAAGGATGAAGGCTTTTGAGGAAAAATACCCGGAAAGCACTCTGGCCATTGGCGAGGATGCGGTAAGGGTATCGGCGGAAAAATGGAACAAAAAGCATCCAGACAGCCCCGTTCCAATTGATGAATTGATTGCAAAATCAAAAAATCCACCGGCAGATGGCAAGTAAAGCCTTTTGCGTGGCCGTGGATCGGGGGAATGTCGGAATTCATTACACTTTCCCAGCCACAATCTACAGACCCATAACCCAAAATGACGCAAAAAATGGCGAATTTGGGCACGAATCCCACCCCTTCCGCCAATGTGTCACCGTATCTATTTTGCGCGCATCAAAGAGCCATATAAATGCCGAGCCTGCCCCGACCGCAAAACCCCCTCGGCCCGCCTCACCGCCGCCGCTGACGGCCCCGCTGCACGGGCGGAGGCCGCTCCCGGCCCCGGCCATCCTCCTGCTCCTCGCGGCCATCGCTCTCGCCGCGCTCACGGCGTGCGTTTCCCCAACGCAAAGCGCGGGCCAGGCTCGCATCTTTGCCGTCCGCTACGAAACCGTCACAAAATTAGTCTGGGCGCTGGCCCCAAATCCCGACGCCGATTCCCCTTTCCAAGGCCATGACATTGTGCCGGGACAGTCTTATCAATTGGACCTTCCAGAAGGAGAACAAGGCCCCATCCACGGCGCCACCACCACCATTGTGGTCACCAAAATTGACTCCAAAAGCACCCGCGTCCAAATCAAGACCATCCACGCCGGGTTTTTCCTCGACACACGTGACCCGCGAACCGAGCAACAGCGGATGGAGGAGCTGGCCCGGTTGCTCGCCAACAAAATATCGAAATAAACCTTGCCTTCTCCCCCGTTTGAGCGCACATTGATTGTAACTTGGATTTGCTTGCCAGTTTCCAGCCAGGGCCGGACAATCGGCTGAACCCGGTTCAGTGGTGATTTAAAGCCCGATGATTGGATACAGCCGGGAAGGAGCAAAGAACCCTTGTCAGGCGAACGCGCGGGGCGCTTTCGCCAAATTATTTTATCCAATGGAAATGCCATCTCCGAACTCCGTGAGCGCCGAACAGTCCATGGAACTGGAAGGGACGATTCAAACCGTCCTGCCCGGCACCATGTTCCGCGTCACCCTCGACAACCAGCACCAGGTCCTGGCCCACATCTCCGGCAAAATGCGCCGCCATTTTGTCCGCCTCACCGTGGGCGACCGCGTGCGCATCGAAATGTCCCCTTACGACTTGTCCAAGGCGCGCATCACCTATAGGCTTCGCTAATCATGACCATTAACCAAAAGGCGCCACCCCGCTTGCCCTGAAACTCAACCCCCTAACCCAACCCACTGCCTTGTTCTATTCTTTGTTGCAATGGTCGGCCTACGGATTCCTCATCGGCGTCGTTTGCGCCTCCTTTTTTGAGTGGACCCTGCATCGTTACATCATGCACCAGCCGCTGGGCAAATTCACCTATCCCTACCAGCGCCACACCTTGATTCATCACCGCATCTTCAAAGCCGACCACACCTACCACCTCATCAACGAGGAGGACAAATGGACCATTCCGATGGCCTGGTGGAACGGCCCGGCCCTCATCGCCTTAACCCTCCTGCCTTTCCTCCTGGCCTCTCTGCTCGCCCGCCATTGGGGGATTCTCTCTGGCGCCGCCGTGGCGATCAGTTCCTACTACGGAGCCTACGAATACATGCACTGGTGCATGCACCTGCCGCGCAAGCGCAACCTCGAGCGCTCCGGCCTCTTCTTCCGCCTCAACGGACACCATCTGCTCCATCATCGTTACATGCGCAAAAACTTCAACGTCGTTTTGCCCCTGGCGGATCTCTGCCTGGGCACCTTGCTCCTTCGATCCAAAGCCCATTTCAAACAGGCCCGGGGCCCCTCCGTACCCGACGTCCAGCCCAGGCTCCCCAAAGTCAAACCGGCGGTCCTCCTCTCCCGGTAAACCTCCGATTTCTCCGATTTCTCCGTTTTTTTCGCCGCCACCCCTCGCCGGTGGGGCGGCCCCCGTCTCCACACGAAAACCCGCCCGGCGATTCACTGCTCGTTTTGCTGGAGCCAGGTGTCTATGGCGCTGGACCATTGGGTCCAATTGGTCCCGTAATCCGTCTGGATGAAAACTCCCAGCAAGTCCTTCGCCTCCCCCTTCAGCGGATGATCGTCGTTTTCCGCGATGGCCAGAAGCATCGGCAGCTTGAGCGTGTTCTTCCGGTTGAGCAAATCATTCATCAGCACCGTCGAAACCGCCTTCTGCGTGTTGGCGTTGGTCAGCAATCCCGCCACGCCGTCGTAGTGGTCGTCCTGCGCCATGTTGATCAAATGTTGTGACAGCTCCACCTGGGCATCCGGCGAAGCGGTGGGGATCAGGGCCAGGATTTTGTCCGCCTTCTCGTCCGGTTCGCCCCCTCGCAGCAGGATTTCCTCCAGCTTCTCCTCCCACGTGCGCGAGTCCAGCAGTTGGGGGTCTCCGGCGGTGTCGGGGATCGTCCGCTCGACGGGCGGAGGGCGGGCCGGTCGCGCCGGTGGCGCGCCAGGAGCCGGCGACGGGCTGGGAGCGAAAGTCTCAGCCGGCGCCGTCACACTCACGCTCCCGTGGCTGCCCATATACCACGCCATCAAAAGCCCCGCCCCGATGGCCACGATTGCCAGCGCCGCCACCGTCGCCAGCGTCTTTCCAAGTTTTGCAAAACTCTTCACTTCCTTATCTTTACTCATTCAACCCCGCCGGGTCAATTCAGATGCGCGGCCCTGGGCGGGTCGAAACCGCCGCCGGCAATTTCCCGCCAATCACGGCTCTTCCTGGCGGTGACGGTCCGTCTGCCTGCCATGCCTTTGAAGGCCGCCCCCTGAGGCTGCCCATAAAGCTGCTTGCGATTCTTCCTCTTTCCGGCCAGTTTATGGCCTGACGATGAAATACTTTTACAAGACAGCGGCGTTGGGGCTTGGCCTGGCCATCACTTTGGCCGCCGGATGCGCCGGCAATAAAAAGGCCGAAGCCGCCTTGGCCCGCCCTGGAGACGAGGCGCCCCCGGACTTCGTCACAGGACCGGCCATGCTGCCTCTGGAGGACTTTGACGGCTTTAGCGCCGACGTTGTGGAAACCACCTCCTCTTCAAATGGCGCACCGGCGGCCTCCGGCCAGTTGATTGGCCGCATGGGCCGGCTGATCTTCCAGCCGCGGACCACCGCCAATATCAAAAAGGCAAAATTCTACAGAGGCGGCATGTTCTTCATTTGGGACATCCCCACGCAAAAGGGCTATGTTTTGAGCGAAGCCTTGCAGGGTTACGCGCCTATTTTCTCACCCGCCGGCGTGACCAACCAGGTGCCGCAGAACAAGGACCTCGCCAGCGAGAACGCCAACGGCCACCCTTGCCATCGCGGCCAAGTGATGCTGGCCCTGAGCGATGGGTCCACCGCCCGATTGACCGTGTGGCAGGCCGACGATTTGCAGCGCTTCCCGGTGCGGGTGCGCGCCGAAACCGCGGGCCGGGCAGTCACCGTGGATTTTTCCAACATCCGCCTGGACCTCCCGAATCCACAATTGTTTTTCCCCCCGGCGGGTTTTACCAAGTTTCCCAGTTCAATGGCGCTGATCAATGAGTTGATGATCCGGGAATCCGCGTCCAGGAGTGGCCCTTCCGGCCCCATGGCCGCACCGGTCCAAACCGACGAACATCCCATCGGGATGCCGGGCCTCAACAAGTATTAAGCGCGGGTCATTGATCAGCGCGTCTAGTTTTGGTGAATCTGGTGACGATATATGAGGTCTAAGCCTATTTAGATAACTATGCAGACAATTGACGCTAAACCTGGAACTGAAAAGCTGCCATCTCCATCCACCGCGCGATCAGGCCCTGGAACCCCAGAGAGCCTCTCGGCGCCCGCCAAACCGGGAGGGCATCTCTGGATCGTCGTCCTGGTCGCCGCTGTGCTGGCGCTGGGCCTGATCGTTTGGAGAGTCAAGCAAGCCCAGGCAGCCGCCCTCGCCGCAACCACCCGACGCGGAGATCCCTCCATTCCCATTGCCTCGGGCCTGGTCTTGCGCAAGGACGTCCCCATTTATCTCGACGGCCTGGGCACCGTCCAGGCCTTCAACACGGTCACCATAACCCCGCGAGTTGATGGCCAATTGATCAAAGTGGCCTTCACTGAAGGCCAGGACGTTCATGCCAACGACTTGCTGGCCCAAATTGACCCTGCGCCGTACCAGGCCGCCCTGGATCAGGCCAAAGCCAGAAAACTGCAAGACGAGGCGCAATTGGAGAACGCCAAAGTTGACTTGGATCGAGACCTGCGATTGACCAACATTGTCACCCAACAAGCCCTGGCCACACAGCAAGCCCTCGTCCGCCAGCTTGAGGCCGCGGTCACGGCCGATCAGGCCGGCATCAGCAGCGCCCAAGTGCAGCTCGATTACACCACCATCACCGCGCCCCTGGATGGCCGCTGCGGGGTGCGCCTAGTGGACCAAGGCAACATCGTTCACGCCAACGACACCAACGGCTTGGTGGTCATTACCCAGTTGCGTCCCATCTTCGTGGTCTTCACTCTCCCGGAGCAGACGGTCGAAGTCGTCAATCGAGAATTCGCCAAAGGTCCTGTCCCTGTTCTGGCGACCGGCCGCGACAACTTCACTGTGCTCGACCGGGGGACGCTCACAGTCATTGACAATCAGATTGATACCATGACCGGCACCATCAAGCTCAAGGCGGCTTTTCCCAACAAGGACCTGAGCCTTTGGCCCGGCCAGTTCGTCAATCCCCGCGTCCTGGTTTCCCAAACCAATGGGTTGGTGGTTCCCGCCAACGTCATTCAGTACGGACCCGACGGCGAGTACGTCTTCGCCGTGAAGCGTGAGGGCACGAATATGACCGCCAAATTGACCCCGGTGAAGGTGGCGCAGACTCAAGACGGGGTCGCCCTGCTCGCCAGCGGGTTGACCGAGGGCCAGGAAGTAGTGACGGATGGCCAGTACCGGCTGGAGGACGGCTCCAAAGTCCGCCTGTCCGACACCACTCTAAACGCCACAGGCCGCGGAGTCGGGCGCGGGGCGGCAGGGGCCACCAACCAACCGCCCAGACCCCAACCGCGCACAGAGATAGGTTCGTGAGCATCTCGGAGCCATTCATCCGCCGCCCAATCGCCACCTCCCTCCTCATGTTGGGCGTGGTGCTCATGGGGCTGCTGGGCTATTCCATGCTCCCCATCTCCGCACTGCCTCCCGTTGATTTCCCCACCATTCAAATCGTCGCCCAATATCCCGGCGCCAGTCCGGAAGTCATGGCCTCCTCCGTCACCGAGCCGCTCGAACGGCAATTTGGCCAGATCAGCGCCCTGTCGCAAATGACCTCCATCAGCTCCTTCGGCACCACCACCATCACCCTCCAGTTCACCCTGGACCGGAATATTGACGCCGCCGCCCAGGACGTGCAGGCCGCCGTCAACGCCGCCAGTGGCGTTCTGCCCACGGGCATGCCCAATCCGCCCGTCTTCAACAAGGTCAACCCCGCCGACAGCCCCATTCTCACCCTGCAACTGACCTCTAAAGAACTGCCCCTGGCAAAAGTCAACGACCTGGCTGACACCGTTCTGGCCCAAAAACTCAGCGAGGTCTCCGGCGTCGGCCTGGTGACCATTGAAGGCAATCAGAAACCCTCCGTGCGCGTGCGCATCAATCCCGGCGCCATCGCCAGTTTGGGTCTCAGCCTGGAAGACGTGCGCAGCGCCCTGATGCTCGAAAACGTCAATCTGCCCAAAGGCAGTTTCGACGGCCGCTTCCAGGCCTATACCATTGGCGCCAACGACCAACTCTTCTCCGCCGTCGAGTTCGGCAACGTCATCGTCAGCTATCGCAATGGCTCGCCCGTCCGCCTCAAGGACATCGGCACGGTGGTGGACGACGTGGAAAATGTCCGCCTGGCCGGATGGGTCAATGACAAACCGGCGGTCATCGTGGATATCCAACGCCAGCCGGGGGCCAACATCATCCAAACCGCCAACCGCGTCAAAGCTTTGCTGCCCAGATTGCGCACCATCATTCCACCCTCTGTGGAAATTAAAGTGTTCAGCGACCGCACCGAAATGATCCGCGCCTCCATCAAGGACGTTCAGTTCACCCTCCTCCTGACCATTGGCCTGGTCGTGTTGGTCATCTTCCTCTTTCTGCGCACCTTGTGGGCCACCGTCATTACCAGCGTCGCCCTCCCCATGGCCATCGTCGGCACTTTCGGCTTGATGTACCTCCTGGGCTTCAGCCTGGACAATCTTTCCCTCATGGCCCTGACCATCTCCACCGGCTTCGTGGTGGATGACGCCATTGTCATGATCGAGAACATCGTGCGGTTCATTGAAGGCGGCGACGCGCCCATGATCGCCGCCCTCAAAGGTGCCAAGCAAATCGGCTTCACCGTCCTTTCCCTGAGCTTGTCTCTCATCGGCGTCTTTATTCCCCTGATCTTCATGACCGGCATCGTCGGACGGCTTTTCCGCGAATTTGCCATCACCATGAGCGCGGCCGTCCTGGTTTCCATGACCGTCTCCCTTACCCTCACCCCGATGATGTGCTCCCGTCTGCTGCGCCCGGAAAGCGAGAGCCGTCATGGCACGCTCTGGGAATGGTCGGAGCGATTCTTTCAAGGAATGCTCCATACTTACGAGCGTGGCCTTAAATGGGTGCTCGCCCACCAGCCCCTGACCATCACCGTCGCCGCCGCCACTCTGGTCGCCACCATTTGGCTCTACGTCATCGTGCCCAAGGGCCTGCTCCCCTTGCAGGACACCGGCATGATCATCGGCGTCACCGACGCCTCCCAAACCATCTCCTTCCAAGCCATGGTCGAACGCCAGCGTCGCGTGGCCCAGGCGGTGGCACAAGATCCTGACGTGGCCAGTGTGGCCTCCTTTGTCGGTGCCGGCACCGTCAATCCCACCGCCAACTCCGGCCGCCTCTACATCAGCCTCAAGCCCCGCGACCAGCGCAAGGCAGGCGTCGCCGAGGTCATGGACCGCTTGCGCGACGCCACCGCCTCCCTCCAGGGAATCTCCCTCTACATGCAAGCCGTCCAGGACGTCCAGATTGACAGCCGCGTCAGCCGCACCCAGTACCAATACACCCTGCAGGACGCCGACGAGGAGGAACTCAGCCAATGGGCCCCACGGCTCGTCGCCGCGTTGTCCGCCAAAAAGGAACTGGCCGACGTGGCCAGCGACCAACAGTCCCGCGGCCTGAGCCTGGAAGTCAACGTGGACCGCGACAAGGCCTCCCAATTGAGCGTCATGCCCCAGGCCATTGATGACACCCTTTACGACGCTTTCGGCCAGCGCCAGGTCACCATCATCTTCACCCAACTCAACCAATACCGGGTGGTGCTGGAAGCCGAACCGAACTACCAACTCAACGCTTCCGCCCTGAACAAAATCTTCGTCAAATCCGCCGCCGGCCAGATGGTGCCCCTGGGCGCCTTCGCCTCCATCCAAACAAAAATGACCCCGCTGGTCATCTTGCACGAGGGCCAGTTCCCCGCCGTGACTCTCTCCTTCAACCTGGCCGCGGACAGCTCGCTGGATGCCGCCGTCAAAGCCATCTCCGCCGCCGAAAAGCAAATCGGCCTGCCCAACACCGTGGCCACCAGCTATTCCGGCAGCGCGGCGGAATTCCGTTCTTCCCTCACCACCGAACCGCTGCTCATCCTGGCCGCCATCATTGTCATCTACATTATTCTGGGCGTCCTGTATGAGAGCTACATTCATCCGGTGACCATTCTTTCCAGCCTCCCCTCCGCCGGCGTCGGAGCCTTGCTGGCATTGATGATCTTTCACATCGAACTTTCCCTGGTCTCCCTGATCGGCATCATCCTGCTCATCGGCATTGTGCAAAAGAACGCTATCATGATGATTGACTTCGCGCTGGCCGCCGAACGCGAAGAGGGCCTGTCTCCCCAGGCCTCCATTTACCGGGCCTGCCTCCTGCGCTTCCGCCCCATCATGATGACCACCATGGCCGCCCTGCTCGGCGCGCTCCCGCTCGCCCTGCAAAATGGCAACGGATCCGAACTCCGCCGCCCGCTGGGCGTGGCCATTGTCGGCGGCCTGCTGGTTTCCCAGTGTTTGACTCTTTACACCACCCCGGTGATCTATCTCTACATGGGAAGGCTCAACCGCTGGGCCGGACGCTGGCGGGCCGCCGCCGGGCTGGAGGAAGTTGAATCGGTGGATCACGCCGAGGCTCCGGCTCCGGCCTCCGTCTCATGAGCATCTCCGAGCCATTCATTCGTCGTCCCATTGGCACCTCCCTGCTGGCCTTCGGCTTGTTTCTCACCGGCATGACCGCCTATCGCTCGCTGCCTGTGGCGGCCGTGCCGCGCGTGGATTTTCCCGTGGTGGCCGTCGGCGCCTCCCTGCCCGGGGCTGATCCTTCCACTGTGGCTTCCTCCCTGGCCGCCCCCTTGGAGCGCCGCCTGGGGCAAATCGCCGGCGTCAACGAAATGACCTCCGTGAGCACGCTGGGCGGCTGCAGCATCACCCTCCAATTCGATCTCGACCGCAATGTGGATGGCGCGGCCCGGGACGTCCAGGCCGCCATCAGCGCCGCCGCCGACGAATTGCCCCTGAACCTTCCCGGCCCGCCCACCTACCGCAAAATCAATCCGGCCGACTCTCCGATTCTCATCCTCTCCATGACTTCCGACTCCATCCTCCCAACCGCCGTCTTTGAGGCCGCCGACGAAATCGTCGGCCAGCGCCTCAGCCAGGTCGAAGGCGTCAGCCAGGTCTATGTCAGCGGCGCGGAAAAATCAGCCGTCCGCGTCCAAATCAACCCCGCCCAACTGTCCACCACCGGCTTGAGCCTCGAAGACATCCGCTCCTTGATCGGCAAGGTCAACGTGGATTCGGCAAAAGGCAGCGTCGAAGACAGCAACACCGCCTACGCCATCACCAGCAACGATCAGATTTTTGAGGCGAAGGATTATCACTCCCTCATCCTGACCCGTTCCAACGGCGTTCCCATCCGCTTGAGTAGCTTGGGCAACATCGTGGATGGGGTGGAAAACTTCCGCCTCGCCGGTTGGGCGGGGACAAAGCCCGCCGTGCTCCTGATGGTCTTCAAGCAACCCGACGCCAACGTCATCCAAACCGTTGACCGCATTCGCGCCGTGATGCCTCAAATCCAGCGCTGGATTTCCCCGGCGATCAAAATCGGCATCATTGGCGACCGCACCACGACCATTCACGCCTCGGTCAACGACGTTCAAATCTCGCTGATCTGCAGCGTCATCATGGTCGTGCTGGTCATCTTTCTCTTCTTGCGCCGTTTCTGGGCCACCTTCATCGCCAGCATCAGCATTCCCCTGGCCCTTTCCGGCACTTTCGCCGCCATGTACATGCTTCATTACAGCCTGGACAATCTTTCCCTCATGGCCATTACCATTTCCGTCGGGTTCGTCGTGGATGATGCCATCGTCGTGATCGAGAACATCCATCGCCACATCGAAGGGGGCCAAAGACCGATGCCCGCGGCGCTCACCGGGTCGCGCCAAATCGGATTCACGGTCGTTTCCATGACCACCTCCCTGTGCGCGGTTTTCATTCCGCTGCTCTTCATGGGCGGTTTGATCGGGCGCCTCTTTCATGAATTCGCCGTCACTCTGTGCCTGGCCATCCTGGTCTCCGGCGTCATTTCCCTCACCTTGACGCCGATGTTGTGCTCCCGCTTTTTGCGCTCCCATGCCTCCTACGGAAAGCCCGGCCCCTTTTACCGCGTGAGCGAAGCGGCCTTCAACTGGCTTATGGGTGTTTACTTGCGGGGCTTGCGCTGGGTTTTGCGCCATCAAAACCTCATGCTCGCGGTGACGGTGCTCACCCTGGCCCTGACCGTTTTTCTTTATGCCGAAGTGCCCAAGGGCTTCTTCCCGCAACAGGACACGGGCGTCATCCAAGGCACCACCGACGCCGCCCAAGACGTCTCCTTCCAAGCGATGATGAAATTGCAGAAGCAAATGGCCGACATCGTCCTGGCAGACCCCGGCGTGGCCTCCATGGGTTCTTTCATCGGCATCGGCTCCGGCAACGGGACCGGCAACAACGGGCGCATGTTCATCACCCTCAAACCGCGCAGCCAGCGCAAGGAAACCGCCGACCAGATCATCGCCCGGCTGCGCCGCAAAACCGCCAACATCCCGGGCATGACCTTGATCCTGCAGGCCTCCCAGGACATCCGCGTCGGCGCCCGCGGATCCAAAGCCCAATACCAGTACTCCCTGCAATCTTCCAGCCTCGACGACCTGACTCACTGGACTCCACTGCTGGTGAGCAAACTGCAACAATTCCCCCAACTCAAAGATGTGAGCACCGACCAGCAAACCCGCGGACTCCAAGCCAACGTGGTGATCAACCGCGACGCCGCCTCGCGCCTGGGCATATCGCCGCAGGTGATTGACGACACGCTCTACGACGCCTTCGGCCAGCGCCAGGTTTCCACCGTCTATAAACGCTACAACCAGCACCATGTCGTTCTCGAGGTGGATCCCTCCTACCTGGAAGACCCGGAATCCCTGCAAAAAATCTTCGTCAAATCTTCCACCGGCGCGCTCCTCCCCCTCTCCGCCGTGGCCAGCTTTGAGAGCGGCAACGCCTACCTGTCCGTCAATCACCAGGGCCAGTTCCCCTGCGTGACCATCTCCTTCAACCTGGACGTCGGCGTTTCCCTCGGACAGGCCACCGAACTGATCCAGCAAGCCACCCGCCAATTGGGTCTGCCGGCCACCATCCAGGGCAGTTTCCAGGGCACGGCCCAGGCCTTCAAGGCCTCCCTCAGTTCCCTGCCTCTCCTCCTGGCGGCGGCGCTGCTGGCCGTGTACATCGTTTTGGGCATGCTCTATGAAAGCCTCATTCACCCGCTGACCATCCTTTCCAGCCTGCCCTCCGCCGGGCTGGGCGCGCTGCTGGCCCTGACCTTCTGCGGGATGGACCTCTCCCTGGTCTCCTTCATCGGCATCATCCTGCTCATGGGCATAGTCAAGAAAAACGCCATCATGATGGTGGATTTCGCCCTGAGCGCCGAGCGCGACGAAAACCTCTCTTCCGAGGAGGCGATCTACAAGGCCTGCATCATCCGTTTCCGGCCCATCATGATGACGACCATGGCCGCCTTCTGCGGCTCCATTCCTTTGGCCATTGCCCTGGGAGACGGCGCCGAGTTGCGGCAGCCCCTGGGCGTGGCGGTCGTTGGCGGCCTGCTCATCTCCCAAGTCCTCACCCTCTACACCACTCCCGTCGTCTATCTGGCCTTTGAACACGCCCGCGACAAAGTCCACGCCTTGCGCCATCGCCGCCGAACCCCCTCCCCGCTGCCCCAGCCCTCCTCCCCTGCCCTGCCCGCGTGAACGGCCGTTGATCAAAAAGAACGGAGAAATCGGAGAAATCGGAGGTTTAGGAGGGTGCATTCCCCTGCCCTATTTAAAGCGTAACCCATTGCACCGCATAGGCTTATCATGGTATGGCGCCGTTCTGCTGGTCTCATGGTTTCATTCAATTCTGGTTCATTAGTTATGGTAATCATTATTAGAAGATTAACAAATCTTGCCAGCTAAGGCGTCGGTAATAAATTAAGGTGGCAAGATGACGCCGGGATCTTGGCGGCTGACAAGGCGCGAGCGAGGCGCACATCTTCGGGGACGTCTTCAATAATCGTGAACTGCGAACCATGCGGCTGCCAAGTGAACCTGTGGACTTGTGTTTTGTCGGGTATTATGGGGGTTGACTTTTCCGTCAATGCCGGGCATATTCCGATTAAGTCGGACTGGAAATCTCCGGTCGGCGCTGGGCTTCTGGGTTTCCCGGAGGCCCTTCGCATTTTCAGGGACCCACTTTCAATCCCCAGTCTTTGATTTCGCCCGCCGGACTTCGGCGGAGCTTTTTTGCCAGAATGTCATAAGCCCGGTTGGTCTGATCCGGTCGGAGCACCTTGATGCCGATGGGACGCGCCACCAAGTCGGCAATCTGCAAGCCGGTGGAGTTCGACGCCTTGGGAATCATCACCAGTTCAAACGGAAGCCGTTGGTTCAGCGCGTTTGACCCGGCGCAAATCCGTGGAAATGGAAGCCCCTTGAGCACAACGTGCCAGCCTTCGATACCAGTCAGGCTTGAGACCGTTCATCACGCCTGATTCCGTGAGCGTCTTGAGCGCGCGGCTGATGTCCTCGGCCAATAGTTCGGTCCATACCACATCGCAGGTCTTCCCCAATGGGCTGAAAGCCACGAGTTGGAAGTCGCAGTCTTGAGGCCATCTGGAAGATTTGAGATTTGGGCCACGATTGGTTTCAATCATCGTTATGCCGCGCGTGTCCGTGTCAATTGCAATGGCTAAGTCTAACATAAGGTTTCTATTCGCTTGGGTGGATTCTGGGTTTGAATAGGATAACGGATATTGGGTTTCCTAAACGCTGGTGAGCCAAGATACATGAACCACCGATCTCTCCTCCTTGGCGAAACGAAGCGATCCAGAGAGAGGGTTTGGGTATATTTCGTGAAATGGAGAATCACAGAAATTTTTAACGACGAAGAGAAAGAAGCGATCAGTGAGAGTCTCAGCCGCCTCGTGTTCCTTTGTAGTGAGTGACACAGTTCCCGTTCGCTCCGCCAAACCCTTGACTTCCACAGCAAAAAAATCCTTGTTCTTTTCGGCTTGCAGACGGAAGTCATAGCCACAGCCAAGTCGAGTTGTGTTCTCTGCGGCGTAGCCTTTGAATTCCGTCAGCCGAGAATGCACGGCTTCAAAATAATTCTCCGCCGCCAGGCCGGTAATCAGTCTCTTGGCGAAAAGAGAAGCTGAATCGGCCTTTCTCTCCTTTGTCTCCACTTCGCTCCACGCATTCTCGTCGTATCCAACAAAGGACTTCACCAAGCCGGTGAATGTCGCCAAGTCCAGATTCTTGTATTCGTTGAACACCTTCAAACAGTAGTCGCGTGTGGGTCTTTTGTGCCACCCTTTTCGGCGATTGGGGAAAAGCGGTTCGAACTCGTCACGGTAGTTCTTTATCGCCGCAGGTTTTCCGTCCAGCGCATAGCCAATAACATTGAACGCCTCAATGAAACTTTCAAACCCAAGTTCCTTCAAGCCCTCCGAATCGTATTTTGAGAGGAAAAGACCGGCCAGAATGCGCTTTTCTCTCGTTGCAATTCGTTGTGGGTTTAGGAGCATGATTTCAAGGCGATAGGACACAGACTTTTCCTTGCAGCATTTCCCTGGCTACGAAATTATACATGCCGCCTGAACTGAATTCATCAGTGTCGCCAAAGTTGTCGCTATACATGCGCCACTTGTCTTCTTCGATGTCGTTGGCGAAGGCGATGCGCCAACCGGCCTGCTCCAACCCAATCCGCATCAGGCCAATGCCGGCGAAAAATTCCGCGAAGGTCTTTTCAGGAACGGTGCTCATACATCTGGGGACATCTTTCCACTTTCGTGGCCGCGACACAACTCCCTTTTTATTCGGCCACTGACCAAAAGCGCGGCACGAAGGGAGTGTTCCCAAATCCGCAGCACACGCCAGCCAGACTGGCGCAACAGGCGGCTTTTGGCGCGGTCTCTGGCCGCGTTTCGGGAAATCTTTGCCTGCCAATATCGGCGGTTGTCATGAGGCATCCGGCAGTGCCGGCGGCAGCCGTGCCAGAAGCAGCCGTCCACAAAGAGGGCGAGGCGGTGTTTGGGAAAGATGAAGTCCGGCTTCCCTGGCATTGGACGGTGCCTGCGCCAGCCTGTGATTCCGTGGGCGCGAAGGATTGAGGCCAGCTTCAGTTCCGTGCCTTTGTTGCCCTTTGACCGAATGGCAGCCATTACCTGGGAGCGTTTGCGTTTTGAGAAGAGGTCGGCCATTGATTCTTGAGATGAATTTACCGGGATGATTCCGATTTCGAAGGTTCCGTGCAAGGTAAAAGGCACCGTCGTCCCGCCTCTTGCGGGACTTCCGCCGTCGCGCTGCGCGCTATGGCGTGGGAGACGGGTCAGTCCCGCATAATCGCGTATTATCGTTTGATAATAAATGTCCGCCTGGCAACCGCCACATAAGGACTGTCAGCGGCATACCTTTGTCCGACTCGTCATTGTGCTTTGGAAATGGCCTCAGGCATCAGTTTGCGCGCCACGGACTCGCCGATGTTGTCCTCCAGCAACTTTGGCCGCGCGGTGAGAGGGCGTCCGTCCGCATCCCGCGGCAAGGGCGGCAGGCGCATCAAACGGCGCGCCTCGCCGATGACGTAATCCCATTGGAGCGCGGGGCCGGGGTCCACCTTGTCGGACTGAATGTGGCAATGCCCCAGCACGCCCCGATAGGCCTTCAATTCCGCGTCGGGCAGTTTGCCGGTGCGCAATTTGCCCTCCGGGTCGCGCGGATAATCGCAGCGGATCCCCGGCAGGACGGTGCAGAGCGCCGCCGTGAGCCGGGCCAGCGCCCGGTATTGCTGGCTGGTGAAATCGTATTGACTCAATTGCTGCCCCTGCGCCACCCCGGACACCGGCGCGCGCCGGACGGGACGCCCCGAAAAATCCGGCGTCCGCTCCGGATTGGGTCCGGCGTGGGGCGGAATCAAGATGACGGTAAAGCCGTCGCTGTTGGTGCGGTACCAGTTGGCGAACGGGTTTTTTTGCGTACGGGCGTAGGCCCCGACATTGGCCATTTCCACCCCCACGGAGCGGTCATTGCAAATCGTCGCATGGCGCGCCCGCTCCTTGACATCCAGGGTCTGGTAAATGGTGCCGTCCAGGTCCAGGAGAAAATGGGTGCTCAAGTCGCGCTGGTCCTGCAAGGTTTTGAAACAGGCCCGCGAGGTTCCCGCCACGTCAAAATGGATGACCAATTGATCCACCTTCTGTTGCAGCAACGCCAAATCCCATCCCCCGCCGCGGACCCGCTCCAGTTCCTCCTGGGTCAGCCTGTCTTGGCGGACACTGTAACGATTGGGCGTACGGGGCGCATCCAGATTGGTTTTTGAATTTTCCCAATCCGCCTTGGCCCAGGGGGCAAAACGCTGCTCCACCCGGTAGGCGTCGAACCCGCCCGGATCGCTCCAGAGCACCACCCGTGTGCCGGTGTGAAACAACTGGCCCGCCACCATGATCTCGTCGCCTTTGCGCTCGAGCAATTTCCCCGGCGGACGACCGGCGCATCCGGCCGCCAGCAGACACAAAACCGGCGCGAGAATGAAGGCCGTCCTATTCAAGAGAATCGTCCGGCAACGGGCTTAGGTCGCCCTTTGGCGCCGCGGGTTCAGCAGCCCCCTGGCCCGGATCGGAGGCGGGCGCGGGCATCGCCGGCGGACTGAGTTCTGCTCTTTGGATTCCAGGAGCGGAAACCAGTGGCGCGGAAGTTTTCTTTCGCGGCGCGCGCGCGGCTGCCAAGCTCCCAGCCTTTGCACCGGCCTTGGGCGCGGAGGCGCGCGATTTCCCCCTAACCGGCTGGCGCGCGGACCGGGCGGCTTTTGCCTTCGCCGCCGCCTTGTTGCGTCTGGCTTTCCGCGCCCGCAAAACCCGGGCGTTCCTCGCGGCGGCCAATGCCGCCGCCTGCAGCTCTTTGGCCTCTTTGCGGGCTTTTCGGGCGGCCCGGCGTGCGAGCTTGTAATCCCGCCGCGCCTGCTTGAGCCTGCGTTTGGCCAGACGCGCCAACTCTTTGACCGCCTGCGCCTGTTCCGCCGCCGCCTTGGCATTGGCGCCAAGCGTGCGCGCTTCCGCCGCCGGCGATTGATCCGGTTTGGTTGATTTTGGCTCTTTCATAATCTTTCTTTAGAAAATGCCCCGCGAACATTGGGTACACTCATCGGGACGACCAAATAGAGTCACGAACGGCCGCCGATCACAAGGAAATTAGAGCGGTTCAAATAAAGTCGTGGCGACTGAAATTAACTTGGTAAGGACGGCTCGCCGAGCGTCCGGGGTGTTCCTTACCGAAGCGGTCGCCTCGGCGAGGCGACCCTACCTTGAAACGCCCCTCCACAAACAACATGTGATTGAAGGCAGGGCGGGTTTCGGTTACAATGGCAGCGATGAAGACGTTGGAAGTTGCCTGACCATGCGCCCCCAAAGCCAACTGCTCCTTTTGGCCCGCGTGAACCTCGTCCAATCCTGGCGGCGTCTGAGATTTCTCCATAAAACATCGCGAATCCTGACGCTCACGATTGTCGTCTTCATCGTGGGTTACCTCTCCCTTTCCTTCTTCCTGTTCTCCAGGGGCCTTCACTTTGTCAACGATTTTCCCGCATTGGGCGCGTTGTTGTTGGAGCGTCTGCTTTACCTGCTCTTCGCCTCGCTGCTGGTGTTGCTCATTTTCAGCAACCTGATCATTGGCTACGGCAATTTCTTCGGCAACCGGGAAACCAATTTTCTGCTGCCCTTGCCCATCCCTGCGCAGACCATCTTCCGCTGGAAGTTTATCGAATCCACTCTCCTGGCTTCGTGGGCCTTTCTTTTTCTCATCGCTCCGCTCCTGGCCGCCTACGGCCTGACGCTGGTGGTTCCCTGGCATTTTTATTTAATGACCGTGGTGGCCATCGCCTTGTTCATCGTGTTGCCGGGAGTGGCGGGGGCCTGGGTGGCCTTGGGCCTGGCCCGCTTGCTGGACCGGCGGACCTTTCAAGTGCTGGCGGTCATCGCCGCCCTGCTCCTGTTGCCGCTGCTGCGTGTCTGGTTGCGCCCTGAGGTTCTCCCGGACGATCCCATGGACACTCGGGTGTTGTCCAACCTGGACAAACTCCTCAACCACACCCGATTTGCCGAATCGCCCTGGCTGCCCAGTTACTGGCTCTCGATCTCGGTGATCCAATGGTCCGAAGGCGCGCTGTCTGCCGCCCTGTTTTTCCTGCTGGTCTTGCTGAGCCATGTCCTGTTTTTTGGCTGTCTTTGCTTCACTTGCACGGGAAGGCTTTTTTTTGATTCCCTGTCGGCCGTGCAAAGCCGGGACAGCGTCTTCCACCGCTGGGAATGGTTTCAAAGGTGGCGCAGCGCCAACCGCGCGTTCGACTACCCGGTCGGGCCGATGGAAAGGGCCTTCCGCCTGGCCTTCAACCCTCCGCCCGATGTGCTGGCCATGCTCGTCAAGGACGCCCGCTGCTTTTGGCGGGACACGGCCCAATGGAGCCAGACGTTGATACTGATGGGCTTGCTGGCCGTTTACATCATCAACCTGCGCAATTTTTCCGATCAATTGTCCAATCCCTTTTGGGTGCATTTGGTTTGTTATTTGAACCTCGGTGCTTGCGCGCTGAATCTGGCGACGCTGACCACCCGCTTTGTGTATCCGCAATTCTCGCTGGAAGGCAAACGGCTCTGGATCATTGGCATGGCGCCGTTGGGCCTGGTGCAAATCTTGCGGGTCAAATTCTGGATCGCCAGCCGGGCCGCCCTGCTGCTCACCCTGCCGATCATCCTGCTTTCGTGCAACATGCTCCGCATTTCCCTGGACCGCACCCTGTATCTGAGCCTGATTATCGCAACGATGACCTTCACCCTGACCGCGCTGGCGACTGGTTTGAGCGCGCTGTTCCCCAATTTTCGGGAGGACAATCCGGCCAAAATCGTCAGCGGCTTTGGGGGCACGCTTTGTCTGCTGCTGAGCTTCCTTTACATCGTCGGCTCGGTGACTTTGCTGGCCATCGGCTCGCCTTGGGGTTGGCGCGGGGAAACCTCCGTGCCATGGATTTTGGGCAGTTGGGTCGGCTTCGCCTTCCTGTCCGCCGTGGTGGGTTTGGTGCCTTTTCGCCTGGGCCTGCGGCGCGTGGAAGGATTCGAGTTTTAGCTCCTTGCGATGGACTCCAAGGCGGCGAACAACTCCTGGGCATCCGCCAAATGAGCCGCTCCTGCCTCCCTCCGCAACAACCCATATCCCGCCCCGTAAGCCCGGCCGTTGACCACGCAGGCGTCCAGTGCGCACTCGCGCATCTGTTCCTCTCCGCGCGCCACGGCCTGGGCGTGGTCTCCGTCCAGTTCATACTTCCAGCCCGTCAGCAACCCTTTTGGAAACCAGCCCCGCAGTTGCCGGATGATTTTCGGCGTGGGCTTCAATTCCGCCAGCAGGCCCTCTGCGCGCGTCGAAATCTTCGCCGCCTGGACCTGGCGCAATTCCCCCGCGCCCGTTCGCGACCAGATCTTGCCAAACATGAAATCGCTCACCGCCGCCGCGTGAAAAACCGCGCGCGCGTCCGGAGAGGCAAGCGCTTCCAATCGCTGGCTCAAATCCGCGGTGGTGGTGAACACCTGGCGCCGTTGGGCCAGGACCGGGAGGCCGCAGGTCGCGTAATAGCCGACCAACAACTCCACCTCATGCCCCTTTGCCGCCAGATAATCTGCCAGCCCGCAGCCCAGCGTCCCGGTCGAAAAATTGGTCAGCCGCCGCACCTGATCCAGTTCTTCATAAGTCGGCCCGGCCGTGACAACACATCTCATAATTGATTTCCTAATCCTAATCGGGAATGTCTCCTGACTTCACGACAAAACTGGCGGTAGTGTCTCAATTTGAAAAATGGCGAGGCCTTGGGCAGGATTTTTTGGGGGAGCGCACAGCCCGCAGCGATGCGGGCTGCAGAGCGGGCTGCGCGCCCTCCCAGAAAACCAGACGTTATTGGGGCTACGGTTTTATTTAAAATGCTCCAATCCGTCCCATTCCTCTGCGCCCCGTCCGATCCCGCAATCCTTGCCTGCAATTTCTGCCTTGCCAGAACTCGGAATATGCCCAAAATCACCCGCGGTTTTTGTTGCCGTCCTTGATAGCAATCAGACCGCAATGCATCAAACAAACAAAAACTGCATGAAAACACTCAGGAACAGATATTTGAAAACATGAAAACAAAACCCGCTCTTCGCCGGGCATCGCCACAACGCCCGCTCTCCCTCTTTCTTGGCGCCCTCTTCATTGTCCTCTTGGCACTCCCGCCACTCTTTGCGGCGGGGCCATATCCATACCTGGCGGCGGGACAGCCCGATGCGCTGGCCCTGCTGGCGCCGCCGCCGGTGGCCGGTTCGCCGGAGCAGGCCGCCGATCTGGCCTCCACTTTGGCCATTTTCAACGCCCGGACTCCGGCGGAAGAAGCCGCCGCCAATGCCGAAGAGCATCTTTCCATCTTTTGCTTCGCTCCCGCCATTGGCACCAATTTCCAGGCCGGACGGTTTCCCGAAACGGAGGCGCTGCTGAAGGAAGTGGAAAAGGAAACCTCCGCCGTGGTCGGCATCCCCAAGTCATTTTACCAGCGCCCGCGACCCTCTCTCGTGGACAGCCGGTTGTTGCTGGGCGCGCCGGAATCGGGGTTCAGCTATCCCAGCGGACACTCCACCTTCGGCACGGTGGAGGCGGCGGTGCTGGCGGAATTATTTCCTCAACATGCCGACGCCATTCTGGAAGCCGGACGCAACTTCGGCTGGCATCGCATTCTGACCGGCAAACATTATCCGACCGATGTGTATGCCGGCCGGGTCCTGGGCCGGGCGATCGTGCGCGAGTTAAAGACCAGCCCCGCCTTCCAGCACGATTTCGCCCAATGCGCCACGGAGGTGGCCGCGGCCAGGCCTCTCCCGCAACCATGACCATCCCTCGGAAGTATGGGCCAAAAATAGTATCGCCGCTTCAGTTAGAATTCTTATTTGGCGGGCTGGGCCAAGTCCGCTGACGCGACGCTCTTGCCTGCTTCCGATAGAAAAGCCGTCAGCGGATTGTCTTTGAGTCCCTTTATTCCCGCGACGACACAAACAGCGTTTGTTTGCGCCCCAGCCAGACTCGTATGCGGGCCGGCTCCGGCGATGAACAGCGCGTTCACTTTTTCCTGGCCCAGCTTGTCATATTCCCTCGCGATGATTTCGTTGATGTCAATGAACGGCGCGTTCTCCGCCTTCGCGGCCTGTCCCGCCCAGCCGCCGTAATCATTCGCGTTGCGCGCGGCCTTGCCGTCGCGCCAACTGTTGTGCGGAATCATCGAGCAAACCATTAGCGTCGCGCCTTTGCCGCGGGCTTCGATGATGAATTGTTTTTCATACCAGCCGAAGGAATGAACCACCTCAAACTTTTTCGTGATGATATTGGTGATCTCCTGCGTCTCGTCGCCCATGCCTTTAATCGTGCCGCGCGAGCGGGCGGCCGGGCTTAATTCGGCCTCGTTGATTGGACTGCTGTCGTTGTGGCCAAACTGCATCAGCACAAAATCGCCGGGCTTGAGCATCGCCAGCACCTGCGGCCAGTGGTCGCGATGATATGTGCGCGTGCTCGTGCCCCCGACCGCGCGGTTGACGACATTGATCTTGTTTGTGTCGAACAGCGGCGCAAGCTCGTCGCCCCAGCCCCACTGCCCGCCCGCGCCCTCGCTGGATCCGTTTCTGACGGTGGAATCGCCAATCAGAATAAGTGACGGCAAGTTTGGATTGGCCGGAACGTTTTCCCGCATCCGGGGTCGCGCCGGGGCATTTGTCGTCTGCGCGTAACCCGGCGGCAAACCGCCGCACCAAACCAGCGCCAGGCCAAGGACCAGTTTCTTCATGCCAAAATCAGTTCTCCACGATGCCGGGAATCGGGTAATCCCATCGGTCGCTGCGGAACGGCGCGGCGGGCAGGCCGGCGGCGTTGTAAAGATTGCAGCCCATCCCTTCGGGATAATTGTCCCACGCGTAGCGCACCGCCACCGGCGCGGCCACTTGTGCGCTGCTGATCACCAGCGTCTCGCCGTCTATCTTCGCCTCGGCGCTCACGAATTTTTTATCGTCCCCGGCGATTTGAAATCCTTTCAGCGTGTCGCCCTTCGCCGTGAGTCCGCCGCCGAGATGCGTGAACGTCACACGAATCGCGCCGCCCTCCACTTTCATGGATTCGTACATCGGACCGTAATACTCGATCTTGCGGCCGTAGGTGTTCGCCAGGGCGATGCGCGTGAGACGGTCGCCGAGCGGTTCTTTGTTCTTCGGATGGACGTTCCGCGCCTCGCCGGTATCAATCGTCACGGCCATCCCGGTATTCGGCAGCGCCAGCACACTCGCCTGCTCCTCGCGGATGCGCGGGTTGTTGCTGATGTTTTGCTGCCCGGGAAGCTGCACAAGGTAAAACGGAAAATCCCCTTCGCCCCAGCGCGCGCGCCAGTCCTTGATCAACGCCCGCTGCACCGCGCCGTAAAGATTCAGACCGGGCGTGCCCCAGGCGATGGATTCGCCCTGATACCAGAGCGCCCCGCGAATCGCATACGGGATCACCGGATTGATCATGCCGTTGAAGAGCACGGTTGCGAAATGCTGGTCCCGCGCCGGGTCGCCGCCCGCCCCGCGCCCGCCGGCGGCGCGCGGTTTGTTGATCGGCGTCGGGTGAAGGGGCGCGACGGCGGGACGGTTTGTCGGCGAGGCGCGGAAATAACTTTCACACGCGTCCAGCGAATCGAGCATGAACTTGAGCTGCGGATCGCCGGCGAGCGCTTCGCGCGAAATCCACGCCTCCGCGCAACTCGCCCCCGACGCCTCCGTCAGGATGCCGACGGGCACGTTGAGTTCCTTCTGGAGATTGCGCGCGAAAAGATAGCCCACGGCGGAAAATCCCCCCACCGTGTTCGTGCCGCACACCAGCCAGCCGGCGCTGGCAACGGTGGCTTGCGGTTCATAAACCTTGGTGTCGCGTCCCGTGAACATCCGGACCAGCGGGTAATGGGCGGCCGCGATTTCCTGCTCCTCGTTGAGCAAACCGTAAGGCCCGCCCCCTCCCGCGACGGGAAACACCATGTTCGACTGCCCGGACGCAAGCCACACTTCACCGACCAGCACGTCATCCAGCGCGACAGGCTGCGCGGTTTTCGAGCCGGTGACGGTGAACGTCCGGCTCTCCGCCGACGCCCCCATCGGCTGAAGGTCAACGCGCCATTTGCCGTCCGCGCCCGCCGTCGCGGAAACCTTTTGCCCGGCAAATTCAACCGTCACTTTTTCCCCCGCGTCCGCCGTGCCCCAGACCGGCACGGGTTTCTCGCGTTGCAAGACCATGTGGCTGGTGAACGGGCTGGCGAGCTTTACCTCCGCCGGCAACGGGCTGGCGGAGAGCGCCAATGCGAACAAACTTGTTGATATTATTCTTTTCATTGCACTCTTAATTGTGATGGCAATTGGGTGTCTTCTGTCATTTCCCGGTTGGTTTCTTGCCTGAAACCAGCGTGGGCCTTTTTCGTGATTTTCCTCCAGCTCCTCAGTTTTGCAAGCCTTTCTTCCCACTCCGCCCTTGGTAATACGGGAGGGGCGAGCGCCGGCGAGACCGTGATAGATGCCTTTCCACAATTTGCGCCTTGCGCTGGAGGGGGAAGTGGGCGAGATTAGTCCTGCTGATGGGGGGCGTACTGGTTTCGACCTGAAAAACGCGCTGGAGGCGGCATGCCGAGGACGGTTCGTTGGCCTCGTTAATCATCGAACCAAAAATAAGTGCTAACCAAGAATTAGCTCTCGCGGCCTAAATGCGCCGCGACGTTCGCCTTCGGACACCTGCTACGAAGGAGGAACGCCACAGCAGGTTAGGTGAGGCGCGGAGTTCGCGCGCGTTTCATCGAAACAATTTCATGCGGGCTGGGCTGCCGGATTGGCGTCAGAACCTTATCCGGCGGCTGAGACTCTCTTCTGACTAAGCATGTAGTCGCGGCCGGCAAATTTAGCAGGGACGCGGGTTCAACTCCCGCCGCCTCCACCATCCTCCGCGCGGAACCGACTCGGGCGGTTTCGAGCGGAGGATGGTGTCCTCCGCAGGCTTTGCGAAGGAGGACTGGTTGGACTGCGGGTTCCGAGCTACGGATGGCAGGCCATCCTTCGTATAGATTCACGCGTATGTTTTATACCTACATCCTGGAGAGTGTTGGCATGCCCGGCGAGTTTTACCGGGGTCACACGGACGATCTTAAACGCCGCCTCGCGGAGCACAACGGCGGCAAATGCCCGCACACATCAAAACTGAAGCCGTGGAAAGTGAAATTTTACGCAGCTTTTGAAAATTTGGAGTTGGCGCAAAAGTTTGAAAAATATCTGAAAAGCGGCTCCGGCCACGAGTTCGCAAAAGGCCATTTTGGCTTGTAATGCCCGACCGTGCGTGGCGGCCCGGATGCTCGATCGTTTGCCTTTTTTCCTAACGCAGGGAACACCTCGCAACCGAAGGAACACTATGGCTGCGAGAGAACCACACAACCGCCCACACATCAACAAAAGCACCGGAAATCGCCCGAGTATTTTCGGAGAAGAATGGCAATTCAGCGGGTATTTACAGGGGTTTTAAGATGGTCGGGGCGGTGAGATTTGAACTCACGACCTTCTGAACCCCATTCAGACGCGCTACCAAGCTACGCTACGCCCCGGCCACTACCGTGAAATGGAATTTTAGAACGTCCCAGCCGGGATTTCAATGACTTTTCCAAGTTTTTCGTTCCGTGCCACGGCCGGCTCATGAAGGGCCGGAGGAGAGAGTGGGAAACCTCCTCTCCCCTGCCCTCTCCTCCCCAAGTCTGTGGAGGAGAGGGAGAAGACCTGGGAGGTTCCCGTTCATGAGCCAGCCGTGGTTCCGTGCGGGGAAGAAATACGTGCATCGGCCAATTGCGCGGGTTTCTCACCAGGGGGCCACTCCGGGCCGGAGAGGGCTTCCCGGGGGATGAGGCCGTCTTTTGGACTTTACAAGGAGGGGGGGAGCGGCCACCCTGCCTTGGCCTGAGGAGGAGTCGCGGAAGCCCGATCCCGGAAGGCGCGCAGGGTGTTTAATGACATTGATAAAAATGAGCGTGAAATGCCAAAATAAGCCGTTGCAATCGAAGGCTGGATTTGTAATTTGTGGCGGGATATCCCGAGAATAAACGCATTGAACTATTGCCGACATGCGACAATTTATCGCCATAGCCGCCAACGCCTTCATGGAATTGATCCGGCAGCCGATTTTTCTGCTGCTGATGACGACTTCGGCGTTGTTCGAGGTGGGTCTGTCGTGTGTGAGTTACTTCGGTTTTGGGGATGAACCCAAAATGGTCAAAATCAGCGTGCTGGCGGTGATGCTGGTGGCGGGACTGTTCAGCGCGGTGATGAGCGCGTCGGCATCGGTGGCGCGGGAGATTCGCAGCGGGACGGCCCTGGCGGTGCTGGCCAAGCCGGTGAGCCGCTCGCAATTTCTGCTGGCCAAATATGCCGGGCTGGCCCTGTCGCTGGTGGTGCTGACCTATGTCAATTGCGTGGCGGCGCTGCTGGCGACGCGGATGACGTTTGATGCTTACGGGGACGCGGATATTCCCGGGCTGCTGGTTTTTTGCGGATCGTTGGCGGCGGCCTACGCCATTGGCGGGTTGACCAATTATTTCATGCGGCGGCCCTTTGTTTCCGACGCGGTGCTGGCGGTGGCGTTGATGGTGACGGTGGCTTTTATCGTGCTGCAGTTCATTCCGCGGGCGGCGCAACGGGCGGAGAATGAGTTTGTGGGGCTGGATTGGCGGGTGGTGCCGGCGTCGGCGCTGATCCTGATGGCGCTGCTGATATTGGCGGCGCTGGCGCTGGCCTGCTCCAC
>JBEKOF010000038.1:0-24593 GCA_049522055.1 Verrucomicrobiota bacterium
TAACGGCTCCAGACCCCCAAAGGTCTCCCTCCCGACCCAAACCGGCGTCCCGCCATGGCCGCTTGCCACGTCAAGTGTCCAGCAGCGCCGCGACCTTCGCCGCGATGCCGGCGGGGTTGCGCATCAGCGCTTCGCCCACCAGGATGGCCCCGGCCCCCGCCTGGCGCGCGCGCTCCACATCGGCGCGCCCGTCAATCCCGCTCTCCGCCACCAGCACCATCTCTTCCCGCGCCGCGGCCGGGATTCTGGCGGCCAGCCGCCCCGTCAAGGCGGGGTCCACTTTGAAGGTGTCCAGATTCCGATTGTTGACACCAATCAGCCGGGCGCCCAGCGCCAGGGCGCGGTCCATCTCCCCCTCGTTGTGGACTTCCACCAGCGCCGCCAATCCGGCGTTGGTGGCCAGGCGGTGAAAATGTTTCAAATCCGCCTCTCTCAGCAGGCGCGCAATCAGCAGAATGGCGTCCGCCCCCGCCTCAATGGCTTCCAGGATTTGGCGCTCGTCAATCATGAAGTCCTTGCGCAGGAGCGGCAATTGCACGGCGGCGCGGATTTGCCTCAAGTGATCGAGCGAGCCTTGGAAAAACTTCTCGTCCGTCAAAACGGACAGACAACTCGCTCCGGCGGCCTCGTAGGCCCGCGCGATTCCAACCGGGTCGAAATCCGGGCAGATAACCCCCGCCGACGGAGAGGCCTTTTTCACCTCGGCGATCAGGGCGATGGCGCCGCGCCGCGGGCGGCGCAGGGCGGCGAAGAAATCGCGCCGGCCGCCGCGTTTTTCCAGTGCGTCGGACAAGGCGGCGGAGGTGATCTTCACCGCCGGCAGGCGGGCGGCTTCCCTCCGTTTGCGGGCTGCAATGGTGTCCAGAATGTTCATCCGGGGGCCGGCGGGCGCCGGGTCTTTCCTGCGGTCATTCCGCCTCTTCCTTCACCCCGGCCATCCGTTTGGACGGGCCTCCGGCGCGCAGCCAGGCGTTGACGAAGAGGTCCAGGCCCCCGTCCATCACCGCCTGGACATTGCTGGTTTCCGCGCCGGTGCGCAAATCCTTGACCATGCGGTAGGGCTGGAAGACGTAGCTGCGGATCTGGTGGCCCCAGCCGATGGCGCCTTTCTCCCCGTAGAAACGCTCCAGTTCCGCCTTCTGCTCGTCCAGGCGTTTGGCGTAGATTTTGGAAATGAGCATCCGCATCGCCGTGGCGCGGTTCTGATGCTGCGAACGCTGGCTTTGCGATGCCGCGATCAGGCCGGTGGGCAGGTGGGTGATCCGCACGGCCGTTTCCACTTTGTTGACATTCTGCCCCCCTTTGCCGCCCGAACGATAAGTGTCCACCTGCAATTCCGCCGGGGGCAGCACGATCTCCGCGTTGGTTTCCGCAATCTCCGCGATCACATCCACGCTGGCAAAGCTGGTGTGGCGCCGTTTGTTGGAGTCGAAAGGGGAAATCCGCACCAGCCGGTGGACGCCCCGTTCGGCTTTGCAAAAGCCGTAGGCCCATTCCCCCTGCGCCAGGAGCGTGGCGCTTTTGATCCCGGCCGATTCTCCCGCCAGGACATCGGTCAATTCTATTTCCCACCCCCGCGATTCGCCCCACCGCTGGTACATGCGCAGCAGCATCTCCGCCCAGTCGCACGCCTCCGTGCCTCCGGCCCCGGAGTTGATGCTCAGGATGCAATTGTTCTTGTCGTGCGGCCCGGTCAGGAAAACCCTCAATTCCAGGCCCTCCAGGCCCTGGCCGAACTGGGCCAGTTCGCGTTCCAAATCCTTTTCATGCCGGATCTGCTCGCTTTCCGGCTCCCCTTCCGCCAGCTCCACCATCACCCGAAAATCCTCCATCTGGCCCTCCGCCTTGAGCAGGGGTTCGATCTTCTTGCGCAGGCCGTTAGCTTCGTCAATCAGGCCCTGCGCTTTTTCGCGATTGTTCCAGAACGTTTCCTCGGCCATCAGCCCGTCCAGTTCGCTCAGCCGCTTCTGCGTGCCCGGCACGTCAAAGAAACCTCCGCACATGGGTCAGTTTTTCCCCCGCCGCGGACAACTGCGCTTTAATATTCTCGAACATGGCGCCGGAGTCTAACAGGAAGGGATCCAAGTTAAAAGATTAGATTTCGAAGAATCTCCCTGATTTGTAGAAACTTCTTGAGAGTCTCATTGTTTAATTCTCCACAGTCTGTTATCAACAGACCCGCTTGAGTATAAAGGTGAAGAGATTATTTGTCCGCGCCGGGAGTCTGCTCTTGGGCATCCTCTTCGGCGCGGGTTTGACGCCAAGAGGCTGGGCTCAATCCTCAGGCCTGGTCATTTCCAATTACAGCCTCCTGAAATCTGCCGTGGATCATGGCGGCGCCAGCACCTTTGGAAGCAATGTCACCGTTTCCCTGTCCGGCTCGGCGGAGATTTTGGAGGTTTCCACCCAGGTCGTTCTGGATGCCACCACCAATGCCGCCAACATCAACCGCACCGGCGGCTTCGGCCCGATTTTCTACATTCATACCAATGGCTCCCTCACGTTGCTGAATCTGAACATCTCCGGCGGCCTGAGCACCAGCGGCGGCGCCATTTACAACGCGGGCACCCTCATCATCAGCAACTGCGTCTTCACCGCCAATTCCGCCACCAACGCCGCCGGCGCCGCCGGGGCCAACGCCGTCAGCGGCGGCAACGATTACGGGGGCAACGGCGGCAATGGATTGAGCGCCTCCGGCGGGGCCATTTATAGCAGCGGCGTCCTGCTGGTTTCCCAGAGCATTTTCAGCAACAACACCGTCAACGCCGGAAGCGGCGGCAGTGGTGGCAACGGCGTTGCGGCCTTTGTTTTCGGCGGCAATGGCGGCAACGGCGGCAACGGCGGCGCCGCCGAAGGGGGTGCCATCGTCTGCACGGGCAGGACCAACCTGTTCTTCGCGACGGAGTTCTTCGCGAACACTTGCACTGCCGGCGTCGGCGGCGCCGGCGGGGCGGCCGCCTCGGGCCAATTTAGCGGTCAGAACGGTTCCGGGGGCGTTGGCGGCAGCGCCTCTGGCGGCGCCGTCGTGGCTTCCGGTTCCCTCTTCATGACCAACTGCCTTTTCTCCGGCAACTCGGTCTCCGGCGGCGGCACCTCTGGAGATGGCCAGTCGGGCGGTTCGGCCTCCGGCGGCGGCCTTGATCTCGTCAACTCGGCGAAGCCGGCCTGGATTGAGAACACCACATTCTTTCAAAACTCCTGTGTCGGCGGCCCGGGCGGAGGCAGCAGTTCCACCACGGCCAATGCCTCGGCCGGCAACGGCGGGGCGGTCGCCGGGGGCGGTTTGGCCAGTTCAGCCGCGCTTCTTCGATTGCTCAACTGCACCCTGGCCACCAACACCTTGACTCCCGGCGCTGCCGGCGTGGGCACCGGCGGCGCGAACAACGGTTCCATTGGCGCGATTGAAGGAGCCCAACTGGCCCGCTTGGCGGGCGCTTTGGAGATGGGCAGCTCCATTCTTTCCGGCGGCACCAACGCCACTCTCACCAATCTGAACTCCCAAACCTACGTCACCAACACCCAGCCCAACTGCTTCGGCGGCCTCACCGACCTGGGTTTCAACATCAGTTCCGACACCAGCGTCGCCTTCACCGAGACCACCAGCACCAACAGTGAGGACCCCGTTTTGGACACTGTCCTGAGCACTCCAGGCAACACGGCGGTCGGTTTGCTGGGTGGCGCCACCCTTTCCACCCTGGCTGTTCTTCCAGGCAGCCCGGCCATTGGCACCGATGGAGTGATCCCCGGCGTCCCGGGCCTCAGTTTCCCGGCCACCGACCAGGCCCTGCAACCTCGCGGCACGCCCACGTGCATCGGCGCCTACGAAGCCGATCCATTGTCTTCCACTAATGGGTGGGGTGTGCCGGTCCTCTACCAACCACCGGCCGATCAAACTGTCGGCGTCGGCGGCATGGCCGTCTTTGAGGTTGGCGCTACCAACAGCCTCATCATCGCAATCACCACCAATACCACCATCACCTTGACCACCAACGTCTCCGGGACCACCACTAACATCACCAGCGTCACCAACACCACCATCACCACCAACCTCGGCCCCAATGATGCCAGCATCGGCTACCAATGGCAATTGAACGGGACCAACCTCTCCGATGGCCCCCATGTCTCCGGCGCCTGGAGCAACATTTTGACCCTCACAAAAATCGCCTTGGCCAACCAAGGCTCCTATTCCGTGATCGTCGGCAATTCGACCCTCATCGGTGTCACCAACAGCGCCCCCGCGATTTTGTCCGTCATTGCCCCGCCTCGCTTCCTGGTGCAGCCGCCCAAGACACTCAAGGCGTTGGTGGGTTCCACAGCGACCATCAGCGCGACTCCCAGCGGTTCAATCCCCCTCACCTTCCAATGGCTCTGCGATGGAACCAATCTCGACGATGGCAACGGCATCTCCGGCGCGACCAACAGCCTCCTAACCATTGACCCTGTCCTGGAAACCGATGCCGGGAGCTATTCCCTCATCGTCGCCAACGCCTACGGCAGCGCCAACAGCGCCGCCACCAAGCTGACCGTGCTGCCGGACACAGTTCCCCCGAAAGTTTCCATAACTCTGCCCGCGGCCAACGCGCGCACCACCGTGCCGACCCTCGAAGGAACCGCTTCCGACAATGCCCAAGTGACCAAAGTGAGTTACTGGCTGACCAACATCAACCACGGTTTCTCCGCCACCAATGGCGTGGCCACACTGACCGCCGGCCGCGGCGCCATCTCCAATTGGTCCATCCAGGTGGTTCCATTGCCTGGCACAAATATCCTCACCGTGAAAAGCGTTGATTTTTCGGGCAACGGCTCAAAACCCGATTCCCGCACATTCTTCTACGAAGTGCCGGCGGCATTGCGCGTTCAAACGGTCGGAACTGGAAGCGGCGCCTTTACCGGCAAAGCCGCGGCGCCAGGTGGCAGCCTCCCAGCCAACGGCGCGCTGCTCAACCTGGGCGAGAGTTATTCCATCACCGCCATCCCCGGAAAAACTTCCCTCTTCAGCAACTGGGTCGCCTCCAGCAACTGGGTCGCCGGCTTCGTGGTCAGCAACAATCCGACCCTCAAATTCATCATGAGCACAAACCTGACGTTGCAGGCCAATTTTTCATCCAACATCTTCCTGGCGGGCGCGGGAACTTACAACGGCCTCTTCTATCCAACCAATTCCGCCAACGCTGTCGCCGAGGAAACTTCCGGCATGCTCTACAATTTGCTCCTCAAGAAAACGGGCGCTTTCACGGCCACGCTCCTGACCGGCAGCAAGAAATACCCCGTCTCCGCCAATTTCGATGTGTCCGGCCAAAGCTTTTTCAAGGCCGGCCAGTTGAAAGTTGACCTGACCCTGGATATCACCAACCGGCAAATTACGGGCACCGTATCCAACACCCAATGGTCCGCCAATCTGATTGCCGATTTTGCTTCCAGCTCCCTGCCTTCGGCCCAATACACCCTTCTCTTTTCCCCCTCCGGCCAGGTTTCCCCAATTTCGCCCCCGGGCGATGGCTACGCCCTCGTTAAAGATCATCTGGGCACAGTCACCCTCACCGGCGCGCTGGCCGACGGCGCCAGCTATAGCCAGACCGTCTCCGCATCCGGGACGGGCGACATCCCCGTTTATGCCAGCCTTTATGCCAACACCGGCCTGCTTCTGGGCTGGATCAACCTGACCAATCTGGAGGCCCCTTCGCCCGCCAACCAACTGACCTGGATCAAAAAGCCATCCCGCGCCCCTGCGCTTTACCCCAACGGCTTTACCAACATCCTCACCCTGCAAGGCTCGCCCTGGACCAATCCCCCCGCCAAAGAGCCTGCCATCTCCTTGACCAACGGGGATCTGCTCATCTCCAACGCCAGCCCGGAGCTTGTCTTCACCTTCACCAACGTGACTGTCAACAATAACAATGTGTTGCTGGGCGGCAACCCCGCCCGCACCTTCGCCGGCTCCATCAATCCCAGGTCCGGGCTATTGACCTTGACGTTTGAGACCACCAACAAAAGCAGCGCCAAAGCTTACGGAGCTGTCCTCCAGAACCAGGCCGCCGCCGGGGGCTATTTCCTCACGACCACCAATGCCGGGTCGGTCCTCTTGCAGTCGCCTTAAATCCTGGCGATCAACTCCCCGGGGGAGGAACCACGGTGCCGTCGCAAACCCAGTTGATGTCCGGCCTGCCGGGATCGGCGGCCTGGCCATTGATCGGGACGCAAATATAGGGGTAGAGGAAATACTTCACATGGGCGTCGCTGAACATGATGTTCGCCCCCCCATTGTGCCGGGAGGACTCACGCGTGGTGTAGCACTGCGGACTGCCCAGGATGTCCAGATTCACGCTGGTGCTTCCATAATACGGCGTTTCGTTCTCGTGCGTCCGGTTGTCCGAAAACATCACGAATGCCGAGGGATGCGCCACGGCGGACTGCTTCAAGATCGTTCCATCCGGCGCGCTCTCGGGAATCCCCTTGGAATTCATGCCGTAGTTGAAAATGATCTGGCCGTTGGGGATGGTCGGGTCAATGGGCTGAACATCCGACGTGGGGCATTTGAAAATGGACTTGCTGCTGTTGTAAAGGTCCGAGGACCCGGCGATGGCATATTGGTATAGGGGCATGGAGCTTACGTAGGGCGGAAGCGCGTTAAACCACGCGTCCATTCCATAAGTCGTGCCTTGCTGCGTGTTCTCAAACTGGATGTCCGTCAGGGCAATCCAGAATGGCGTGTCCTCGTTGTAGGTGGGCGGGGTGATTGGTGGGTCTGCTGGAATTTTGGTGTCCGGGAAAACCCCATGGTTGTCATCCAGGTACATGTTTTGGGCGTAGCCCCATTGCTTGAGATTGCTCGAGCAGGCGGCCCGGTTGGCCTGTTCCTTGGCGTGGGCCAGCGCCGGCAGAAGCAGCGCCGCCAGAATGGCGATGATGGCGATGACCACCAGCAGTTCGATCAGTGTAAAGGCCTCTCCGGGTCTGGTCTTCATAAATCGTGCGCAATAATCTTTGCCTTTCAGGGTTGCAACCAACTGATGTGTGAGTGAACAATTTCGGTTGACCTTAGGCTAATCCACATGCGTTACAATTAGATGTCATAATTGTGAAGATTAGGTTACGATTTCGCGCAGGATGTTGCAAAATCGTAACCTCGCCGCCCTTGCCACGCCTCATTCCTTTTGTTCTAGTGGCCCGCGTTTGCGCCGGGGCCGGACGGATCGTTCGGCCGGACGGCGCGCCGGAACAAAGATCAAGCCAGCCAAATTATAAATGACATGAAAACACTCAAATATGCCCTCGTGTTGGGGATCGCCGGTTTAATCGCGGCGACGGCCCGCGCCCAATTCTCCCCTCGCAAACTTGCCGTGCTCCGCGCGGGCGACAACGGCGCCAGCGCCGCCTCCGACATTCTGGCCGCCCATCAAACTCCCATATTTGTGGACCAATATGATCCGGTCACCCCCATTGTTATTCCCGGCTCCGACACGGGTACCAATGGGCCGGTCTTCTCAGTGGCCATTCCCACCAACGATCCGGCCATCGTCCCGCCTTACCAGGCCCTCTGGTTTAACGGCCATGCCGGCACCGAAGGCTATCTCGCCTTGTCCGCTGATTCCGGCACCCTGGCCTTTTCCGGCTACGGCGGCGACATCCTCGCCGTGTCGGGGACTCCCTCCGGTCTGAATATTCCCCGTGGCATTTGCGTGATTAACCAGGCGGGAAACACCTATATTCCTTATGAAGGCTCCGCCTGGTATGGCCTCGGCGCGGGCTCCCAGACCAATCCCAGGGGCGCCGTTTCGGACAACGGCACCAACAATTTCTTTGGCTCCGGCAGCCTCGATGGCAATGAGTGGTACACCCCCTCCAACCCCAGCACCCCTGAGTCCATCCAGAATCTCGGCAGCACCCGCGCCGTCAAAATCATCAATGGGGTCTTCTACACCAGTCTCCAGGGCAATGACGGCGGGACGCAATATCCGCCGGGGATTTATAATTACTCGCCCATCAATTCGAGCTTCCAACTCCTCTTCCCGGTCGCGCTGCCGGAAGGGGACATTTTCTTCCTCAATTTGGTCGTCCCCGCCTCCCCGCTTTACCCCAACGTGGAATCATTCGATTTAAACCCGCAGAGAAATATCGCCTACACCGCCGACTCCACCTATGGCATTCAAAAGTACATTGAAGTCGGGGGCAACTGGGTCCTGGCGTGCGCCTTCGGCATCACCAACAACACCAGCCCCGGCGTCACCAGCTTCCCGGCCAGCTACACCGGCTGCTTTGGCTTGGTGGTGGATTGGACCGGCAGCTATCCCGTCGTCTTTGCCACCACCACCGAGGGCAATGGCGGATACGCCAACGCCAACCGGCTCATTCGCCTGGATGACGACTACAATTTCACCGACGGCCAGTTGCACACCAACCTGAACGTCACCACCCTGGCCACCGGCTGGTCCCAAAACATCGCCTTCCGCGGCCTGGCCTGGACCCCGGACCTGGCGCCGGTCATCACTGCCAATCCCGCCAGCCAGTCCGTCGTCAGCGGCAAGCCGGTCACCTTCACCGTCGCCGCCACCGCCAACTACCCGGACACTTATGAGTGGCTGGTCAATGGCTCCCCGGATCTCAGCCAGACCACCAGCACCTACAACGTGGCTTCCGCGTCGGCTGACGGCGCCTACCAGGTCGTCGTCAGCAACGCCTATGGTGCCGTCACCAGCGCCGTGGCCAGCCTGACCGTCACCTTGAGCCAGGCCCCTCCCGTCGTCACTTCGCCCGTGCCTGCCCTCAATCTGACCAATGCTGTCTTCGATTCCATCACCATTCCCGTCACCGCCTCCGGCACCACTCCCCTGAGCTACCAATGGTGGCAAGGCGCCACCCGCTTGAGCGACAGCGGCGACTTCTCGGGCACAGCCACCGCGACTCTTGCCGTCAACATCTCCTCCGGCGCGGATGCCGGCAACTACTATGTCGTGGTCAACAACGGCTTCGGATCACCCTCTTCCAACCTCGTCGCCACCGTCACCATCATCACCCCGCTGCCCATCATTTTTGACGAACCGCCGGCCAATGTTACCGTCGCTTCCAATGGAACCTGCACTTTCGCCGCCCAGGCCTTCCCTCTCAACGCCACCTATCAGTGGTTTCAGGGAACCACCGCGTTAACTGATAACGGCCATTGGAGCGGAAGCAAAACCTCCGCCCTCACGGACCTGGACGCCGTGGCGGCCGACGCGACCACTTACACCGTCGTCGCCACCGACGCCGGGGGTTCTGTCACCAGCTCGGTCGTCACCCTGACCGTCGCAACCCCGGCGCCCTTTTCCTCCATGCCCTATACTTCTCCGGGCATGGTCTATACGCAGAACTTTGATACAATGCCCGATCCCGGCGTCACCTCCGTCAACAACTCCACCGGCAAGGAGGTCACGATCAATGGCATCAATTACTTTGTCGGCAACCCGTTCGATTTTGCCGCTCCTCCCACCTCGGGCTCTGGAGGCGGCCTGGGTTTGGGGAACATGGCCGGCTGGTTTTCCTCCGACCTCGGCAACGAGCAAATCCAAGCCACCACCGGCGACAACACCACCGGGCTGATTGTCAGCTTTGGCTGCACCAATGCCGTCAATACCGTCAACCCGCTCTATCCCACCAATAACCGCGCTCTGGGCATTATTTCCTCCCCGGCCACCTCGGGCGGCGGTAGCGCGGGCAATGCCGCCGACGCCGTTTTCGCCCTTCGGCTCCTCAACGTTTCCGGCCAGACGCTGACCAACCTCAATCTGAGCTATGTCAGTGAACTCTGGCGCAACACCCTGGTCTCCAATGCCGTGGGCAATTACTATTACGTGGACCCGCTCGGCACTAATAACACCCCCACCAACAATTCCACCGGCTTCCTCACCACTCTCCTCTTCCCCACTAACTCGGGAACGCTTCCGTCAATTTACCAGAAGTCCTACGGCACCAACGCTCCCCTCGCGACCAACCAGATCTCCTTCGTCAATTTGCCCCTGGCCGCCGCCTGGCCCCAGGGCGGCATCCTTTGGATCGTCTGGGAAGAAACCAACGCCGTGAGCGGAGGGCAGGGCATCGGCATTGACAACCTGGTCTTTTCCTCCGGCCCGCCGAGTCTGGCCATTGAGTATGCTAATTCCATGGTGACCCTCTACTGGCCCGCCATGTTCACCGCCGAAACGCTCGAATCCAACAGCAAGGACATTTCCAAATCGGCCGACTGGCTGCCCGTGAGCCTGGCCCAGCTTGTTGTGACCAATGGCATCAACACCCTCACTCTGCCCGTCAGCGACTCGCAACAGTACTTCCGGCTTTACCCGTAGCGATGACCATCAAACGCTTTCCGCTCTGTTGCGCCTGGCTGGCCCTGGCCGTAACGGCTTCCCTGGCCCAGACGCCCGCCACAAACGCGCCCGCCGTCAAAGATCCCGGCGCCCTGCGCAACGTCCTGATTCTGATCGTCCGCCACGCCGAAAAACCAGAGACCGGCATGGAACTCACTCCCGCCGGCGTCCAGCGCGCCGCCGCCTACACCAATTACTTCAGAAACTTCACAGTGGACTCAAAACCGCTGCGTCTCGACACCCTCTTCGCCGCCGCCGATTCCAATAACAGCCATCGTCCCCGCCTGACCTTGGAGCCTTTGAGCCAGGCGCTGGGCCTGCCGCTGGACTTGCGCTTCAAGGCCGCGGCGCCTGGGGAACTGGCCGCCGAACTGCGGGCCAGGTCGCATGGCAGGCAAATCCTCATCTGCTGGCATCACGGCCAGATCCCCGCCCTCCTCCAAGCCCTCGGCGCCGATCCCGCCAAGCTCCTGCCTGGCGGCAAATGGCCCGATGATGTCTTTTCCTGGGTCATCCAGTTGCGTTACGATCAGGAGGGCCTCCTCATCCCTGCCGAAACCAAGCGCATCAGCCAAAACCTGTTGCCCGGCGATGCCGCCCTGGCGGAGCCGCCGGTCCCCAGGCAAAGCCAGTAAGAAAGCTGGAACCTGCCCCCCATCCATCCCATGCCCCTGCCTTAAACGCCCGCTCCATCTCCACCCCCGAGGCCTTCCCCATTGAAGCTGAAGGCCTGACCGCCAACGGCTTTCCCGCGCCAGGCGGGAACACCCGCCTCAGTATCCGCCGGAAAGGCTTCCGGTCGAACTTACCTTAATTGGCCTGCTAGCGGACAATAATGGTGGATTGACAGGCTTTCCACTGGTGGGACAATTGAAGCTCCCGAAAAACTTATGAAAAATATCTCACGTTCACTCCAAACCGGACTCCGGCTGCTCGCCGTTGCCACGGGGCTGCTCTTGTCCCAAAACCTCCAGGCAGCCGTGACCTTCACCGTCATGCCTCCCACGGTCAGCAATACCTACAACGGAACGATCACCCTGCAAATTGCCGGGTTGACCAACGGGGAGACGGTGCTGATCCAGAAATATCTCAACCTCAGCGGCCAGGGTGTCCTTGCCACCAATGACTGGTTGGTGCAGCAATTCAACCTCACCGACGGTCAGCCGGGCATGGTCTTCGGCGGCGTCACCAATTTCAACGTCCCCGGCGACACCGATGCCACGGCGGGACAAATCACCGCCGTGTTGAATTTCCAAAATGGGGATTTTATTCAGAACATTGCCGGCGCCTATTTGTTCAAGCTCTCCAGCCCCGTGGGCCATTTCTCGCCGCTGACCAACCAGCTTTCCGTCACCAATTTTCCCTACGCTCAAAAGTTCACCGGCACCGTGGTCAGCAACGGCTCCAGCACCGTGGTGCCCAATGCGGTGGTTCTGATGGAGCCACAGGGAAGCGAAGGGGGGCCTAAGGCGGGCGTGGTGGCCAACAGTTCGGGCAACTACACCCTTCCAGCTTCGGCGGGGACTTATGGGATCTTCGCCGTCAGCAGCGGTTATTTGTTCACAAGCAGTAAAAATGGCGGGGGGCCGGAGCTTGCCCTGGCCGCGGGCCAGACCCTCACCACCAATCTGACGATCACCAACGCCACGGCCAGCATCACCGGCAGCCTGGTGGATGCCAACAATTCCAGCCTCGGCCTGCCCGGCGTCCTGATGTACGCCCAAGGCGCCAACGGCCTCATGGGAATTAGTTTCACGCAGCCCAACGGCAGTTTCTCACTGGGCGTCCTCTCCAGCCCAGTTCAATGGGACGTTGGGGCCAGCGACACCGGTTTCCTCGTTGACGGCTACTTGAGGCTTCAAGACACCAATGTCAATGTCGGGACGACTGGCCTCACCCTCTCCGTGCCCAAAGGCACCGCGCTCTTTTACGGCAGTGTGCAGGACAATCTGGGAAATCCTGTCCAGGGAGTTGAGGTGCAGACCAGGGACAACACTGGCGCGTACAAAGGCGACTCTTACAGCGACGCCAATGGGAATTATGTCACCGTCGCGGTGGGCGGCTTGAACAACGACACCTGGCAGGTCGAAGTCAACAACAGCCCCGCGAATTATCTTTTTTCAGAGCCGTCCTTTGATCAAAACGGCGGTGCCAACATCAGCGTCGGAGAGGCCTTGCAGGTCAACTTCGCCGCCATTCTGGCGACCAACACCATCTCCGGTTATCTCACCGATGCCGGTGGCAATCCCTTCGCCGGTATCGGGGTCAACGCCAACACCACCAGCGGGGTGAACTACAACCAATATACGGACACCGACGCCAATGGCTATTACTCCCTGGGCGTGGCCAATGGGACTTGGCAGGTTAGTGTCAGCACTTGCAGCGATTGCAGTGATGGTTTGCCCGAACAATATTTCTGTCCCTCGCAAACAGTGGTGATCTCCAACAACAACGCCACCATCAATTTAACCGCCTCCCTTGCCCCCTATACCATCTCGGGCTTTCTCAAGGATAACAACAACAACCCCATCGCCGGCGTCAATATCTACGCCTACACCACCAGCGGGGTGAACTACAACCAAAATGCGGTGACCGCCGCCGATGGCGCTTATACGCTCTACGTGGTCAAAGGCACTTGGCAGGTCGGTGTCAATTCTTGCACCGATTGCAATCAAAGTTTGCCCGCCAACTATCTGGACCCCCAAACTCAATCGGTGGTGGTTTCCGGCAATAGTGTCAACAATGTCAATTTCACCGCCATTCTTGCCCCCTATACCATCTCCGGCTCTCTCGAGGACAACTACGGCAACCCCATCGCCGGCGTCAATGTGTACGCCTACACCACCAGCGGCTCGTCCTACAACCAAAACGCGGTGACCGGCGCCAATGGCGATTACTCGATCTACGTGATCAACGGCAATTGGCAGGTGGGTGTCAATTCTTGCGTCAATTGCGGTCAGAGTTTGCCCGCCAACTATCTGGACCCCGCAAGTCAACCAGTGCAGGTTTCCAATGACAGTGTCAACAATGTCAACTTCACCGCCATTCTGGCGACCAATGCCATCTCCGGCAGCGTCCGCCAAGCCAACGGCTCCATTATCCCCGGCGTCGGTGTGAGCGCCAACGCGACCATCAACAACGTCGGTTATTCTCAATATGTGGACGCCGACCCCAATGGCAATTATTCGATGTACGTGGCCAATGGCAGTTGGAGCCTCAGCCTCAATTGCAACAACGGCGGCAGCGACTCCCTGGACAATATTCTGGGCAGCGGCAACTACGCCTGCCCGAACAACCAGTCCGCCACCATCTCCGGCAACAATGCCACCGTCAATTTCATCGTCCAATCGTGCGGCGGCATTTCCATCCTCGGCGGCTCCCCGCCCAATGGCCAGGTCGGCGTCCATTACGACCAGTTCGCCCAGGCCTCCAGTTGCAACGGCAATTTCACTTGGTCCCTCGTTTCCGGTTCAGTGCCGCCGGGTTTGACCGGGAACGCTAACGGCGAACTCTATGGCACACCCACCACGGCCGGGACATACACTTTCACCATCAAAGTCACCGACGGCGCCGGCCTGACCGCCACTGAAACCGTGTCAATGACCATCATTCCTGAACCCTTGCTGGTGGCCACCACGTATTTGCCGTACGGCGAGGCGGGCGTCTTTTACAGCCAGCAACTGCAAGCCGTCAGCGGGCAGACGCCTTACACGTGGTCTTTGACGCCAGGTTCGGCCAGTCCGCCGTTGAATTTGACTCTGACCACCAACGGCCTCCTCTCCGGCACGCCGGCCAGCAGCGGAACCTTCTCCTTCTCCGTGCGCGTGACCGACTCGGCGGGAGCGACGGCGGATCAGCTTCTGAGTCTGCTGGTGGGCGCCCCAACCGCTTCAGACCTCTTTTTGTGCTATACCAATAACGGCGCGATCACCATCACCAATTACATCGGGGGTTCCGCCCCGGTGTTCATTCCCGCCAACATCAATGGCTGGCCCGTCGCCACCATCGGAAACTCTGCCTTCACCGACGACCGCCTGACGGGCGTGGTGATCCCCGACAGCGTCACCAGCATCGGCGATTCTGCGTTCAGCGGCTGCGTCAACCTGACCAACGTCACGATTGGCAGCGGCGTCACCAGCATCGGCGATTCTGCGTTCAATGGCTGCTCCAACCTGGCCAGTGTCACGATCGGCAGCGGCGTCATCAGCATCGGGGATTATGCGTTCGAACTCTGCACCAGCCTGATCAGCATCACAATCCCCAACAGCGTCACTAGCATCGGAGTCGGTGCGTTCTTTGAATGCCACAGTCTGGCCAGCGTTACGATCGCCAACAGCGTCACCTCCATCGGGGACGATGCGTTCGAATCCTGCACCAGCTTGACCAGCGTCTATTTCCTAGGCAACGCCCCCACCGCGGATTCGACGGTGTTCTATCAAGACACCAACGTGACGGTTTATTACTTGCCCGGCGCCACCGGCTGGCTTTCCTATTTTGCCGGGGTCCCGACTGCGTTGTGGGTCTCCGGCTCCTTGCAAGTCACTATCACTCCACAGGGAGCCATCACGGCCGGGGCGCAATGGCAGGTGGATGGGGGGACGTTGCAGCATAGTGGCGCGACGGTAACCAATCTGTCGGTGGGCGGTCACACCGTCAGCTTTAGCATGGTCAGCGGCTGGACGACGCCCTCCAATCAACCCGTTTCCGTCATCGCCAACTCGACGACGGCAACAACCGGAACTTATGTCCAAGCCCAGGGTGGCGTCTGGGTTGAGAAGGCGCCGATGCCGACGGCGCGATACGGGGTTGGGGTCGGCGTTGTTAACGGCATCCTCTATGCAGTGGGAGGGCAGGCGCCTGACCGTGTCGCAACGGTGGAGTCCTACAACCCAGTGAGTAACACTTGGGCGACGACGAATGCCTCGATGTTGCTGGGCCGGGCCGGTTGTGGTGTGGCTGTGGTCAACGGGATTCTTTACGTTTTCGGTGGCTGGGTTGACCAGAATGATGACAACACCTCGGAGGTCGAGGCTTACGACCCTGCTTCCGACACATGGACTGAAATGGCATCAATGCCGGACTCCCGAGCCGATCCCGGCGTTGCTGTTATTAATGGGATTATCTATGTTGTGGGAGGCGGACAATCCCACATCGATTTTTCGAATCTCTGGGCTTACGACCCGACCACCAATGGGTGGACAATTTTGACACCCAAGCCCACAGCGACGGCCGGCACCGGTGTAGGCGTGATTAACGGCATCCTTTATGCCGTTGGAGGCGGCACCGGCTCGACCCCTGGTTCTGCGGGCTATGGTGCCTGCACGACTGTGAACGAGGCTTATGATCCCGTTTCTAACAGTTGGACGGAGCGAGCCCCATGCCCTGCTGGCGCCGAAGGGGTCGAGGCTGCCGCCTTGAATGGCCTCCTTTATCTGCTGGTTTGCCCAAGCGGTACGACCACCTCGTTGTATGCCTATAATCCTGCGAGCGACACTTGGACCACCAATGCTCCCCTGCCCGCAGACCAGTTCTCTCCGGGACTCGGCGTGGCCAATGGCTCCTTGTTCGCGGTTGGAGGTTGGGATACGAATGGCAACCTTGTCGCTGTGAACGAGGCGTTCACGCCCAGTTCTTTGTCCACCGGCTCGTTACAAGTGACCATCAGTCCGGCGGGAGCCATCACGGCCGGGGCGCAATGGCAGGTGGACGGCGGCGCTTTGCAGATTAGTGGCGCGACTGTAAGCAATCTCTCGGTGGGCAACCATACCGTGAGCTTCAACACGGTCAGCGGCTGGACGCCGCCGCCCAATCAAACAGTTTCCATAAGCGCTAATTCGACAACTACAATCATTGCGGCCTATGCCCAGGCTGGGGTCTGGACGACAAATTATGCTTCCAGCCCGACAGCGCGCGGTGCGGAGGCGGTGGCCGCCTTGAATGGCGTCCTATGCTTGGCGGGGGGACATGCTCCCGACAGCACTGACTCGATCAACACCTTCGAAGCGTTTGATCCAAGCAGCGACGGCTGGACGACGCTGCCCTCCTTGCCTGTTGCCACCCAGCAGGCTGGGGCAGGAGTGGTCAATGGAATTCTCTATGTGGTAAGCGGGTGCAGTTGTTGCGAGAATCTGAACACACTTCAGGCTTACAACCCGGCCTCAGGGAGTTGGACGAGCATGGCCCCGATACCGGTCGCTGTCACCGGCGCTCGTGTGGCTGTGGTCAATGGCATCCTCTACGCGTTTGGAGGCGGTCTCTGGGGCCTCTATCCTTCCGCGGCGGTTCAGGCGTACAATCCCGCCACCGACACCTGGACAGCCAAGACCTCCATTCCCACCGTGCGAGGCTCCGGGGCAATTGGCGTTGTCAATGGGATTATCTATTACATGGGTGGCATTATGCAGGACGGCACGGAGGTGGCGACAGTGGAGGCCTATAATCCTGCCACAGACACCTGGACGACCGGCTATAGTCCGATGCCGACCGCCCGAGGCTACGCTGGATCCGGGGTATTGAATGGGCTTATTTATGTGGTTGGAGGCTACAACGGGACCACAAATGTGAGCACGGTTGAGGCCTATAACCCGGCCACGGACACTTGGACGACGGAAGCCTCATTGCCGGCGGGGCTTCAAATAGCTGATCCGGGAAACCCGGCGGATGTCATCAATGGCGTGCTCTACGCGGTGTGCGGCGATCAATTAAGCAACCAGAATGGCAGTGGCGTCCGAGTGATTGCGGCCTATACCCAAGCCCAACTCAATTCTTTGCCCACCGGCTCCTTGCAAGTCACCATCACTCCCGCGGGCGCGGTCGCCGCCGGGGCGCAATGGCAGGTGGACGGCGGGTCTTTCCAAACCAACGGCGCCACGGTATCTGGATTGTCCTCGGGAACCGACCACACCCTGGCCTTTAAGGTGCTCTACGGGTGGAGCACTCCATCGAATCAATTGGTCACGATCACAGGTGGAACGACCACGACGAATACCGGCGTTTACACGCCGCAGAAGGTGAAAGATGTCACCTTGACCGTCACCTCGCCTAAGCCCGGTCAAAGCCTCAACCTGACCAATGATGCTTTCACCGTAACCGGCATGGCCAGGGACACCCTGCCCGCCAAGGACGATGTGGTCGTAGAGTCGGTCTATTATCAATTGAACGAAACCAACGGCGGGAGTTGGACGCTTGCCACACCCGGCAACTCTTGGAGCAACTGGACTGCCGGCGTCATTCTCAACCCTGGCCCTAATACCATCCGAGCCTACGCCGTGGACGCGGGCAGCAACGCCTCCTCCATCACTAAGGTCGCCTTCAACTACATCCCCAGCGCCGTTTTGGACTTGGCAACAAACGGTCTTGGCTCCGTTACCCCCAATGACGGCGGCAAATTCCTGGCGATCAAGACCAATTACACCCTCACCGCCACGCCGGGCAAGAATTGGATTTTCTCCAACTGGGTGGCCAGCGGCAGTGAAAGCTTTGTCTCCAACACTCCGGCCCTCAAGTTCACCATGCAGTCCAATCTGACCCTGCGGGCCAACTTCGTCACCAATGTCTTCCTGGCTGCCAAAGGAACCTACATCGGGCTGTTCGCCCCGACCAACGCTCCGCGCCGGCAGACCAATTCCGGGGCGTTCAAGTTCACCGTCACCAGCACCGGCGCTCTGTCCGGCAAACTGACCATCGGGACCAACACCCCGTCGTTGATCGGACAATTCAACCCGGCGGGCGTCGCCATCTTCCCCACGCCGCGCAAGGGCCTGAGCACTTTGACCAACACCTTGCAACTGGATTTTACCAATCAATCCGTGCAAGGGACCATCGGGGACGGCTCCTTCCTGGCCTCGCTGCTTGGGGACCAGGAGGTCTTCAGTTCCAGCCACAAGGCCGCCGACTATGAAGGCGCCTACACGTTCATCATCCCCGGCACGAACGACTCTACGGTGGGGCCGTTTGGCGTCAGTTACGGGACGGCGACGGTGGGTTCGACCGGGACGATCACATATTCCGTGTATCTGGCGGACGGAACGTCTGTCCTCAGCCAATCGAGCGTTGTTTCCGAGGGTGGTTATTGGCCGTTCTACCTGCCGCTCTATGGCGGCAATGGATCCCTTTGGAGTTGGAACTACTTCAACGCGGCCAACGGGACCCTTGTTGCCGGGACCAACGCCAGTTGGATCAACGAGGCCAATTCGGCCAAGGCGGCCGTGTATCGCGCGGGCTTCACCAATCCGGAGGTGGCCCTCAGCGGCTCATCATACTACGCTCCGGCAGACAAGCCGCTCCTGAGCTTGACGAGCGCGCAAGTGCTATTGGAGGGGGGTAACTTGCCCTTTAGCATCACCAACGAAGTCACCTGGACGCCGAAAAACACGATCCTTCTGACCAATGCCGCCGATACCAACAAATTGACCCTGACGATCAACAAGACCAGCGGCGTGATCAGCGGCAGCTTTGCCAATCCGTCCAGTCCCAAGGACATCATCAAGGTCAACGGCGTCCTGCTCCAGAACAAAACCAACGCCCAGGGGTATTTTCTTGGAACCGATGAAAGCGGGACGTTCCTGCTCGAAAACCAAAACCCGTGAACCACACGGCGGCATAATACCTTCTGACAAAAACTAGTGTCCGTTTGCGTTCGGATAATACTGCCCGCAAACGATGAGCGGGCAGCTTTGACGATCAAGCGATTCCGTCCCGGATGCGCTCCTCCTTTCTCCCCATCCGCCGGCGATTTTCCTTGTTTCAGCCATAAGTTTCCCCGAATATCGCCGCAAAGTCGCGGAACAACATGCTAAAGCAATCCCGTGTTTCATTTTTTCCGCCGGGCGTCGTTTCCGTCGCGTTTGGTCTCCTTTGCGGCTGCGCGGGACCTCCGCCGCCTCCTCATCTTCCTTATCTTCCAGAGGTGACGATGCGGCATGTCAATGGCTCGCAACCCATCGCCTTCCAAAGAGTCATCTGCGATGTGCCTGCGGGAACCTCGGTTGGCAAGTATTATACCGGTGTTTTCAGAACCCCGCGTCTCACCTTCTTCCAGCGGGGCGGGGCCGTGCCCGATGCCCCCTTTCTCGCCAAGGAACTCAACGACGAGTTGCGCGACAGCGGTTTTGATGTGGTGGGAGCCCAGAACACGCTGTTCGTGGATGACACGTCCCTGAAAGCCCGGTTCCAACTCGGGGGAACCATCCTTGCCTATACGCAAAATGTTTACGACCAGTCTGCGGGAAATTGCACCCAGTCCAGCGTGGAAGTCGAATGGCAGTTATTCGATTCTTTCGCCAAAAAAGTCATTCTCAAACACACCACCGCCGGACAGTCCAGCCTGCCCAACCCGGCGCAGGGGCCTGTCGCCCAGGCCATGCGCCATTCGTTGCGTTCCTTGATCGCCGACAGCGACCTAGCTCTGCTGGTGGCCAAAACCGCCTCCGAAATCTCCTCCCCCGGTTACACGAATTCCCTGCTCATTTCCAGCTTCAAGCCCGCCCTTCCTTTATCGCTCCCGGAGGACATGGATAAAGTCATCGAAGGCGTCGTCGTCATCCGCGCCGGCCAACTGGTCGCCAGCGGCACCATCATTTCCTCCGACGGTTACATCTTGACTGCCGCCCATGCCGTCTCGGGCGTCAATGAAGTCGCCGTGGTCCTCAAAAATGGATTGCAGTTGACAGCCTCCGTCGAACGGCTTGATCCAGTCGAGGACATCGCCCTCATCAAGGTTCCCGGCTCGGGGCATCATGCCCTCGAGTTGAACTTGGGCCTTCCTGCCGCCTCCGGCAGCGATCTCTTTGCCATCGGCGCGCCCTCGGGCGAACAGCTCTCTTTTTCCGTCACCAAAGGCGTCGTCAGCGGCTATCGGGAGATCGCCGGCGCCAAACTCATTCAAACCGATGCCAGTCTCAACCCGGGCAACAGCGGCGGTCCTTTTTTGGACAAAACCGGCAAAGTCATTGGCATCTGCTCATGGAAAATTGTCCGTCCCGGCTTTGAGGGGCTTTCCTTTGGCGTCCCGGTTGACGGAGTGGCAAAAGAATTGGGAATTGTTTTCGGGAAGCAACCCCAGTGAGATTATGGTCAATGGCATTGATAACAAGACAACCTGGAGCTTCCTCCTGGGCGCGCTCTTATTGCCCGCCCTGCCGGCGCAAGCCCAATTTGCCTGCGCGACCAATGCCGGCGCCATCACCATCACCGGCTACTCCGGGGCGGGCGGTGCCGTGGCCATCCCGGCAACCATCAACCGCCTCCCCGTCACCTCCATCGGCAATTCCGCGTTCTATTGGATCACCAACATGACCAGTGTCGCCATTCCCCCAAGCGTCACCAGCATCCAGGACAATGCCTTCGAAAAGTGCCTCAACCTCACCCGCGTCTCCTTTCCCGCCGACCTTGCCGGCATCGGCGATTTCGCCTTCTTCGACTGCATCCGCCTGACCAACGTGGCCATTCCCGCCAGCGTCGCCGGCATCGGCGACAATGCCTTCGCTTATTGCGCCAGCCTGACCAGCGTCACCCTTTCCAACGGCCTCGCCGGCATCGGTGCCTGTGCCTTCGAGAAATGCACCAGCCTGGCCGCTGTGACCATTCCCGTCACCCTCGCCTCCATCGGCAATGGCGCTTTCGATGGCTGTGCCAGCCTGACCAACCTCACCATCCCCGACACCCTTGCCGGCATCGAAGACTACACCTTTCATGCCTGCTCCAGCCTGGCCGCTGTGCGGCTTCCCGCCAGCCTCACCAGCATCGGAAGCTATGCCTTCGGCGCTTGTAGCAGCCTGACCAGCCTGACCTTTCCCGCCGGCCTTGCCTCCATCGAAGTGCAGGCCTTCGCGGGCTGCCGCAGCCTCACCAACCTCATCCTTCCCGCCAGCCTTACCAACATCGGCGACGGCGCGTTCGAAAACTGTGGCAACCTTGCCACCGTCTATTTTATGGGCAACACCCCACGCTCCCCTTCGGCGTTCTCAGGCGACAGCAATGCGGTGTTCTTTTATCCGCCGGCGATTCCCCCATCCGCACCCCCTCCGGCGCCGCCAAAAACCCCCGGCACAGGGGCCGTCCTGGAAAAGTGACTCCCTTGCCTTCCCCTCACGGCCCTCTCACAAGTTGCGAACGGCCGGAATCCGGGAGCGTCACGTCCCACAGCGTGTCGAATGAATCATTGGTATAGCGCCGCCCCTGGTCGTCTATCAGATTCCACTCCTGCCGGATGACGCCGTTGGAGGTTGTTCCCTTGTAGGTTTTAACCACCTCCCCGCCGGGTGACTTGATTCCGATCGTGTATATCCCATTGGACTCGGCAAGCCGCGCATAGAGCGTCCCGCCTTCCGGGCCAAAGGTGTCATAAGCCGGATCGAACTGGCAGAGATTGCTCGAGTAATAGGCAACCAGCGGGCCTTGAACTTCTATGCTCTCCTCCTCGTCTGGGCCCTCCTCGCATTCCAGCCGGGCGCGCACCACATGCTGGCCGGGTGGATAGTAAGTCGTGTTCCATGTCAGCAGGCAATTGCCATTCGTGGCGCGCACGCATGCCAGCTCTTCGCCTGGTTCGTCAAAACGCTCGACGGATGCCTTCAGCGGGGTATCCACCAGCAGGCGCAGTTCGCCGATATTGGTCACCACGTCGTAGCTCACCGCCACTTCAAAGGTCGCCACCTCCGGCTCTTCCCCAGTGATGATCTGCTTGACAGTCAATAATTCCTCCAGCGAATGGCGGCTGTGCCCCATCACCGCCTTGTTGCCAATCACCTGGCTAAGCGGTTTGCCGTGGTAGGCCGGCTCCTTCACCCTGGATTTGGCCGTCAACCCGGCCGGATGTTGAATTTGCGCCATCAGTTCCGCCACCGTGGCCTGGCGCTGCTCCTCCGCCTGCCGCGCCCGTTCTTCGTCAGCCCGTAGCGCCGCTTGCATTAAGGCTTCGCGCTGCTGTTGTTTGGCTTCAATGAACGCGCTCCCCTCCGCCACCGAGGCGGCGAGCGGCCAAACCAAGTCCCCTCCCGCTGGCGCCCCCGGTTGCCATGCGACCCGTCCGCGCCCTGGCTGCGGCATCTTCCCTCCATCTTCTATGCAATCCAGTCCCACAGAATAAAGCCAGAAACGACCGTCTGCCATCAGATGATAGCGAAGTGGCTTGCCATCCATGAAATCTGATGGTGCCTCCTTGAGAAACTCGGGGACCAGTTTCTCCAATGTCTCCGGGTATGCGCCGTGGCAGACGCGGTAACGTTCCAAGGCGACAGCGGCGATGACGAGTCTGCGCCGGGCTTCCGCCTCCGCCGCCCGGCCAGCCAGTCTCTGGCCTTGCCCTTGAATGCTCAGATAAACTTGCCTCATGAGGAGCGCGCTTCGCGCTCTCGACTGATATTCCGATTTGAATGCCACCGTGTTGGTGATTCCGGGCATCCCGCGCATCTCGGCCCAGGTCCGGCATTGCCCCGCCCGCTGCAATTCGACCTCGCGATCCCGAAAATATACCAGGAAGTTTTTTTCATCCTCGTAGGAGCCGAGGTCTCGATACCGGGCTTGCCGCCATCGGTAGGTCAGTTGCTCCCAACTGGACATGGAAGACTGCATATTCCAGCGCAAGGCAGGACCCGGAGCCATCGCCGGAGACTGTCGTTCTTGTTGACAACTCGCCGCCGCGCAGGCCCGCTTGAATGCCTCCGTGTCCGCAAGGCCCTTGAAAAAATCAACCCTTTCCCACTCGCCCTGGAGTTGGGCCAGCCGCTCCTCCGGCCATTGGTGCGCTTGCAGCGCCTGCCACGCCGCGTCGAAGGCCTTGGTGGCGCACGTGCACCATACCAGATGCGAAATCTCCACAGGCTCAACCTCCCACGCGCTGACCAGCCTCGTGCAAGCCAGCAGGTTTGTCCAGGCCCCGTCCGTATCCCCGTCATGCAAATCCACCACGGCCCGCGTTGCGAACGCCTCACTAAGGTTCCGTAGCGCCCCCACATGGGGTAGCAGCATGGCGCCGCCCGCAAGCGCGTCCAGGTCGAAGCGAATCGGACCCGACAGCGCCGCTTCGCATCCCGCGTCCAGTTCGGCCTGGTTGGAACTGAGCGAATTGCGCAGCAGCGGCCCAACCTCCTGCCCATCGGAAAAGCCCCGCTCGTATGGGCCGGTCCAATCCCTGTTCCAAACCACCAGCGCCAAGGTCTCTCCCACCGGATTCATCAGATTCGGGTACTCCCCGGGGGACCGCAAGGCGCCCGTCAGGCTGCGGTTCGCTGCCAGAAGAGCATCCGCCCGCTCCAGATAACCGCGGGAGGCGGAAAGGTGGAACTCTGCCAGGTCAATCTTGAAACCCTCTTGGCGCAACTCGCGGCAGGTTTCCTCCAGCGCATTCTGGGCCGCGTGACCGGGGCGAAAAAAAATCACGGCGCAAATCGCGCCCGCGCCGGCAATCACAATGATAATCTTCCATCTCAACTTCATGGCATCCGCGCCGCCGACTTGTCGTGCTCGCGCCTATCAGGAGGATTATCTCACGGTCGGCAAACTGAAAGCCAATCGTCGTTTTTCGCGTAATCCCGGAGCAAAACGGGACGCATCACGCCGCTTCCGATGAGCGGCCCTCTGCCGGTTCCACCAGTTTGATCTGCTGCGCATTGAGGATTTTGAAACGTCCTCCCTCATCGTAAAGAACCACCGTCTGGCGGTCGGGGCTGACCATCAGATAATCAGTGTGGGCAACCACGAACGATTGCTGGTCGCCAAGGACAATCCGAACCGGCTGAAAAGGGTCGGCCCGCATCTGTTCCTTGATCTCATCGGTGATCATCTCTTGAAACTCAGCCGCCGACTATGCAATATGCAAGCGTCATCGTGATTATTGGGTCAATTGATAACCGATGACCAATGCTCAATGACCAATTCTCAATTGAAAGGTCCGAAATCTTAAAGCGCTTCTCCTCCGGCTGGAGTCCCCCAAAAAAGTCGAACGCCCCTCCTTCCCCCCCCCTCGAACTTTTTACAAAGTTTCCCTTGACAAACCATAGAACCTATGCTAATCACTTCACTATGGGCCTGATCTTTAATCAGGCTTCTGAGGGCCTCTCCCGCGCCCTCGCCACAAAAACAGCAAGGGAAAAAGGAAGTAAAACAGGGAAACAGGAATCAAGGAGAACCTATCTATGGCTCGCATCGGAAAAATTGCCCGCCTCCCGCGGCTCATTCGCTCTGAACTCAACTCCCGCCTCCAGGACGGCCAGGAAGGCAAACAAATCGTCCTCTGGCTCAACTCTTTGCCCG
>JBEKOF010000039.1:0-24402 GCA_049522055.1 Verrucomicrobiota bacterium
CCACCACTTGGAAATAAAAAAGCTCCGACCAGCAGGTCTGGGCACTTGATCTCAGCGGATAGCCCAGTCGGCCGCGATCAATTTAGCTGACCAGAAGTCATCAATTTATCTGGCCGCCAAAGGTCAAACCACCAACAATCTAATAATGCTCTATCGCGGCCTCGGCCTTCCCTCGTGTGCCGGACGGTGAACCCAAAACCTGTCCACATGTCGCTAAGATTGTAATCCCTACGACATTTGAGGCTGACTCCGGCCAGGTGTTTGGTTTCCAATTTTAGCGCGTCCATCAACGAACGAGCAACCCCCCGGCCGTGAAACTTCTTGCCGGCTGCGAGGTGGGTAATGGCCACGCGATTCTTGGCCACGCGGAACACAACGTATCCAGCGACAGAATTGCCTGGAGCGATCGCAACAAGGATCCACTTCCGGCGTGCAGCCTCCTCAAATGCCCCTTTGGGGAACGCGCCGAGGGTGCTTTTGTTGGCTGCGTGCAAAAGAAGAACTTCCTGAAGCAAAGGAGAGTCCGGCGCCATGCGCTCGATTCGAAAAGAAGGCGAAGCATTACCCATCTTGTTCCTCCGCTTCGCGGCCGAGGCGATATTTGATGTCGTAGTTGATGATGAAGTCCAATTCCTCTGACGTAAACCCGTAGTGTGCCGCAAGCATCGTGTCAATTCTATCAATAATAGGCTTTGACTGGTTTACGCGAAATGACAAACACTCAACAGATTTTTTGCCCTTGTACACTCTAACGGCATCCACGGCGTTGCGCTTAAGGTCTTTGACATACTCCTTACCTAAATTGGATAACGAGTCCTGCTGGCGGGAAGTCATCTCACGTGGATCAAAAGGGAAAGTCTGGATATCCCGATTGCCGAGATGGCGACAATCTGACGTGATTGTAAAATACCACCACCACAAATCACTACTCAACGCCGCGATGATTGCATACTTATCAATTTCAGGAAGTAGGTGAATAATTTTTTCTTCGCTGGAGCCAGTGACAAAATCAACAAAGACCTTCCAATAAAGACCACCCCTCCGGTAATAGACTATATTGTTTGAATGATTCGTAAAACAACCACCAATTTCTTTCTTATGGGATCGTAGCTTTTTTAAGATGGAAGCAGCCTCAACGGCTCCGAGTTTGGGAATGCTTCCCTCCAAGCGGTTGTCATGTGTCCTAACATATTCGATTCTTGAAAACAGTTCAGGCCGTGCTTCCGAGTCCCACATCAAGTATCTTGTTGTGTCAATGTCGCCAGTTTCCTGACCAATGTTTTGAATCAGGATTGACAACTGAAGATTCACACCGTCGAAAAGTTTGCCTGGCCTCCAACTGAAATTGGCGACGGACAATCTACAGGAGGACTCTTTCATGTGCGCTATCAGCGGAATCATTCGGTCAGTGCTAAACGCACTCAGTGGAATAATCATTCCAACTTCGCTTCCGTTGCGACTCAGCCGTGTGCATCTTTCCAAAACATAAACGAAAAGGTTGCTGCAAGTTTCAGTCTTATATCCGCGAAGTTGATATTGGCTCTTGACGTCCTTGTATTCGACATACGGGGGATTGCCGATGATTACATCAAAGCCACCGCCCGTAATTATCCTGTAGAACTGGATGAACCAATGGAATGGCTGGTGAGATTTCACCCAGTTTTCGTGAGCAACTTTGTCGCCCACTTTGATACCATATTCCCCCGCCAGATGACGATTGAGTTCGTTTTCCAGGGCCGCAAGCCGTTTCCGGAGTTCCAGCTTGTCGGCATATGGAACGGAATCGTCTCCCTCGATTTGGAGCTGGCGAAATCTGTCGAATGTTTGCTGCAGGTCGGCGGCCGCGACGCCGATTGTTTCCATTGCGTTGTCGAAATCCAGCGTGCTGGTGACGGCATGCTTGACTTCGTCGTAGTTGGCATAACCGACGAGTGAGTTGCCGGCGCGAACGTTGAAATCAATGTCCGGCAATGGCTCGATACCGAGGTTCTCTTTTTCTGGGTGTGGGTCAACCTGGGCCGCGAGCTTGAGGAAAAGCCGCAGTTTGCAAATTTCCACCGCCTCCTCCATAATATCGACACCGAAGAGATTGTTCAGGATGATGCTTTTAAAGATAAAGTAACGGCCCTTCAAATGCGCCGCCACATTTTCAAGCACCGTGCGGAAATCAGCGTATTTTTTCGGATTGTGAGCCTTCAAATTTTCTACGGCCTTGGAGGCAGGCGTGAAATTGGTGAAGCGCTGCTGGTGATAGGCCACGGCCTCACTCGTGGTCAGGCTTCGGGTCGAATTTCCCGTACGCACATACAGGGATTCCTGGTTGTTTTCCTTTACATAAACCGCGGTGGCTGATGGTGTGGCAGTAACTCGGCAAACGTCATGCTCCCCGAAACGCACAAACGAAACGCGCAAGTCCGTGGAGTGTTGCCTGCCGAATGCGCCGAGGAGCAGGGTCATCAGCCAATTCTCGTAAGCATCCCGATTGCGCTTGTCTTGGCTGAACAATTGCAGATCATCTTCAATTCCAAAGATATTTCCATCGTCCTGAACGCCGATCAACAAATCTCCGCCGCCTGAATTCAGTAACGCTGCCACCGTCTTGATAATCACATTTTCCATCATCTTGTCCCCCTTGCCCTCTTTAACATTCCAGCGGGCAGTTGACTTGAATTCCAGGAAACGGCTTTCGCCTGCTGCAATTAGTTCGCGAATTGATTCCTCTGGCGATTTCGTCCGCATTCTCTCATCATCAGCTAAGAATCCCTCCATGCGCTCAAGGCAGCTTTCATACAGAGGTTCGAGGATATTGAGTGCCGCAAAGAGAAATGCGCCCGATCCACAGGTGGGGTCGAGAATGGTTACCCTCTCTATGGCATGCCAGATGGCGCGCAAAAGATCGGGGCCCTCGGTGTTCGCAATAACGTCCTGTGCAAATTGGCGGAGATCAAGATTTAGAGTGATAAAATCGTTGACCTCACGAACCTCGCCGGCAGCTAGTTTCTTCCTGATGCCTTCGTAACGCTGCCGCCGGGCGACCACCTCGCGCCAGATTTCGGTCGGCAACGCATATTCTGCCGGCGCGGGTTTGTTCCAAAGCTTCCGGCGTTCAATTAGGTCTGGCTTGCTGGGGTCCAGACCGGTGGCGATATCCGAAGGTAGTTTTTTATCAATGCCGTGCCGCAAAGCAGGATAGATGTAGCGGTCAGGGTTTTCTCGGAGCAAATCCCATACAGTTGGGCCGTTGGGATTTTCGAAGGCCACCTTGCATTTGGCGCGTGCGGCATCGAGCAGGAACGGAAGGACAGTATTTTTGCTGATGTATTCGGTAATGTCCTCCTTGGTATAGTACGCCCCCATTTGTTTCTGATTGATGTATTTTTCGAAGATGTATCCGAGCACATCAGGGTTGATTTCGCTGTCGCTTTTTAAAGGCCGGTCATCCAGATGCCACTGCCATTCCCCGAAGAACTCGAAAACCCGCTCAAACGCCTTGTCGGGAATGTGAATATCCTTGCCGTAGGACTCCGGTTTTTCAAGGTCATGAACATCGAACAGACCACCGTTTAGATATGGGATGTTTCCGAGGAGTTTTTCAAGGTCGGGCGTCCGGTCTTGGCGTCGCTTGCCAAAGCCTTCGTGGAACAGTCGAAGCAGGAAATAGCGGTAGAATGTGTAAAACTTGTCCTTGCCCTTTTCCTGCTGGCATCGATGCAGGCGATTGCGGAGGTAATCGGGATCGCCGTCAAGGAAACCCTTGCGCTGGATGAAATAAACAAACATCAGACGATTGAGCATGACAGATGCGTACCATTCGCGGTCCGCCACTTCGCTGATGCCTTCGATGATTTTGAGGAATGCCCTCCGCTGGATGTCAAAGTCCCGGTAGAATTCCTTGGTAACGTGCTCAATGTCAAAAGCCGCACGAGCACGCCCAGCCATGGTGACAGTGGACAACTCGCCCTTTTCCTCTTCTTCAAGCGAGACGTATAAAAGTTGTAATTTTTGGAGCAGGGCATCCCCAGTTTGAACGCGGCTAAACTCATGCGTTCGAGCCGAAAGCGGCCGGCCTGGCTCGCGGCGGACCCACATCCAGGATTGTTGGGCGAAGTCACCGGTGGTGAACACGATGAGATGCTCAAAACTCGTCTCGGAGAGTTTACGGTCGAGCTTCAACCTCTTGGAATGATCGGGCAGGCCTCCGTCCACGCTGGCGCAAAGCCAAGCGGTGAATCCCCGCTTCTCGGCGATAGCGGTGAATGCAAAATCGACTTCTCCCGCGCGTAAAGTGAGCTTCTTATGACACGGCTCCCAGCCGAGTTCTTCGACAAATAATTGGGTCAGATTCCCGCTTTGTAGCAGGGGCCGTGCGCGTTGGAAGTCGAGTGGCATAGGTTAATCATTGCGGATGCCGAGCGAACAAATGATTTTGGGTTCGCGGGCTTCGACATCTTCTTTCGGGATGCAAAGTCGATCTTCCTCGTGGAGCGAGAGGACAAGGGCCACAAGTTTTTCGTCGCTCACACCAGTACGGAGTTCTCGATTGAGCAAATCACGAGACGCCTCGGTGAGGGGAAATTCGTAGATCTCGTCGATGGCCTGATGGAGTGGTTTGATGTCGAACAAGCTGTCCTTCACGCGAGATGCGTAATCTTTTAGCCGCTCATAAACCCGACGGCGGGCGCTGGATGGTTTACCGAGTTGGCCACCAGTGGTAATTTGTTCAGTCTGAATGCCGCTGATGGCCTTTTGCACCAGCGGATGGTGATTAGCCAGGCGTAGGAGTGTGGGTGTGGACGGCTCGCAGGCTGCTGCCCGTAGAATTTCGTACTGACTTTCGGTGACGGTGCGACCTTCTTCATCCACCCAAGCCAGAGCGTCATTGCCATCGGCTGTCTGAACGTAAACCATGACGCCGGAGGTCGGTTTAGGGCCTGCTGCTTCAGCGGGCTTCGCGGGGATGGCGGACAGGGCCTTAGTTGAGAAAATGACACCAGGAAGATCGGGGATGGTCTTTTTCAGCGACGGATCAGTGTCGCAGGCGTTCTTCCAAATCTGATATGCCAGCGACGCCAAGTCCACTTCATCATCCGCCGGGTCATCCAAAATCCCAGATTTTTCCGTGAAAAGGTCGCGGATGACCGTGTCGTGCTTTTCGTCTTCAAAAAAGGTTTCGTCCGTTCCAATTACTTCAGCGTTTTCACTCAAGCGCTGGCGGACACGGGAGCGGAGTCGAATCAGGCGTTCAACACCTTCGGCCGGGACAAATGAGTAACACAAGATTTCCTCGGATTTCTGGCCAATCCGGTCCACACGGCCCGCACGCTGGATGAGGCGGATGATGGCCCACGGTAAATCGAAGTTCACGACAATGGCGGCGTCCTGGAGATTTTGACCTTCGCTGAGCACGTCGGTGGCAACCAGAACCCGGAGTTCCTCGGCGGCTGGAACGTAGTTGGACGCCCCTTTGTCCTGTGCCCGATTGCTTTCAGGGCTGAAACGGCGCGCATACAGGGACGGGTCTTCAATGTCCCCTGTGACTCCGGCCATCTGCCTTAGTCCGCTTGTCTGCAACTGGGCCGCAAGATAAGCAACGGTGTCGGCGAATTGAGAGAAGATGAGGACCTTCTGGCCCGGATGTTTTTTCGTCACCAGCTTGTGGAGTTCCGCAAGCTTGTGATCCTGGTCAGGATCCCATTGCCCCGCGATTTCGAGGATGGAGAAAAGTCTTTCAGCGTCCTGGCGCAGATGCTCGGCAAGGTCTTCAATAAAGACATTCGCCCGCAACCAATCAAAATTGCGGGTGTGCTCGTTGCGGAGCGTTTGGTAGCCCGATGCTCCGGCTTTGGCAAATTCAGCCAGGGATTTGGCGGTGATCTCCGTCAGAATTTGAGACCCGCCTCCGTCGGCGCCGAACATGTTGCTATCGCTATCGTGATCCTCGGCACGGGTATCAAATAGAGCAGAGTCCTGTGTGCCGATCGGCAGTGGGAGGCTGTTCTCCAACGCGTGCAAAAAGATGTAATTGCGCAGGATGTGTCGGCGGACGGAAAGGAGAAACGAATGGCCGCTGCTTTCCAGCCGCTTGAATAAATTGGTTCGGCAAAAACCGATCAGACGTTTGCCGGCGCGGGAAAGATTGTCCATCACTTCGGCCTCGTCCTGCGACGGGGGCACGTCCGGCGTAGGCTTGAGATAATTGGCGAGGCCGTAGCGGGGCAGATGCAGGACACGGACGGTGTCCACCACCTTGTCGGAATAGAGCCGTGCGTATTGATCGTTTGGGTCGCTGTCACGAATCCGGAACGTGAGTGTTTTTGGCTGGCGTTTTGGAAAATGGAAACGGCTGCCGCCTTCAAGGATGAGGAACCGGCGGTCGTCCTTGGCTTTCGGACGCTGGCAGTTGGGACATTTTTCCTGGGTGGGAAGCAACACCGTGGCACAGGTCGGACATTCCGTGAAGGCGTAGTTCCGTTCAACGAAGCTGCGGGTGCGACGAACCATGAACAGCCGCATCAACTCGCGCCAGTCGTCAGCGTAACCGCTCTTTTCAAAGGCGGAGAGGCAATTGACTGCACACTGGTGGCGGCGGGTAAATTCATCCGGGCGGCCGTCACAGTCGCGTCGGAGATATTCCTCGGGGCGGATTCCGACCACGTCATCTGGATTCAAGAATAGGCGAAGCTGGTTGGCCAGATCGAGGTAGGCCTTGTTGTATGGTGTGGCCGAAAGGAGGATGCATTTGCTGGCGTTGCGTGACAGATAATCACGCACCGCCGCCCAGCGCCGGCGCTCTCGATTCCGTAAATTATGGCTTTCATCAATGATGACGACACGGTAACGGCGAAGGTCAGACAGTTTATTTTGGGCCTCGGTGATGGAGACGACATAGGCGATTAAACGATAGCGGTGGGCATAGTCTTCCCACATGCCGACGAGATTCTTGGGACAGATAATGAGCGTTTCGAGGGAGCGTGGCGGGTCTTGAAACACGCGGGCCAGCGCTGTGGCCATCAGAGTTTTGCCAAGACCGACGACGTCGCCGAGGATCACTCCACCCCGTTTCTCGAGATGCCGGGCTGCAATGCGAACGGCTGCCGATTGGAATTCGAGCAGTGTATCGCGCATGTCCGGGGGAATTGTAAACTCGGACAAGCCGGCCCGAGCCTCTTCCGCTAGGTGATAAGCCATCTTGACGTAAATGCGGTAGGGTGGCGGACAATCGGGCCTCGCCCAACTTTCGTCAATCACCTGGATGAGTTCCTTGGTGATGTCCACACACCAACGGTCGTTCCATCGTTCGTTGAACCATTTTTCGAGTTTGATCGTGGCGTCGTGGTCGAGAATATCCACGTTGAGTTCGCCCTGGTTGGACAGACCAGCGAGCGTAAGATTGCTGGAGCCAAGAAAGCCGGTGATAGGATTGTTGGGGTCGGGGCGGAAACAGAGGTAGAGTTTGGCGTGAAGAGTATGGCGGAGGAACAATTTCACAACCACTTTGCCCTCCTTGAGCTGGGCTGAGAGGCGGCGAAGGCCGGCCTCGTCGGCGTCGGTGGGGGCGCCAAATGTAAGCTGGGCGCGAAACTCCTCGGCGAGACGACGCTTTAAGCGAATGACCGCCTGCTGGCTGATCTGGTCCTCCTGGGGCAAAAGACTGTAGGCGAGGCGCAGTTCGTCCTGGGCGAGCCTCTGCATGCCAACCATGAGACGACATTGCGCCCCCTCACCGCCCGCCCACTTCTCGATGAGGCTGTCAATCGCTTTCCAGCCGCGCAAATTGAAGTAGCCAACGCAAAAGTCGGAGCGCTGGGAGATTTCAAGCGTATCCCGCAACGCTGGGAGCAAATCAGTTTCGATGTTGTCGAAGATACGCGGCATTGTTGGCCTCAGTTGACGGTGGAAACCGCTTCAATCTGGTGCGGCAGCGTGCGAATACCGGACATGCTGCCGGTAAAATGGCGGTCGTAGCTACAAGTGAGGCGAATATTAGCGGGTTCGACGAGCAAACAACGTTGATCGGCGTTGGCCAGTGGCACCTTATCGTCGCCAGTCGGCATCACCATGACAAGAGCGTTGGCTTCTTCCAAGGAAATGACAGATTTATTCCATTCAATACCCTGCGCTCTTGGCGCAGGCCAATGTTGTCTTTCCTTGGGATCCCCAGGGCAATACCCTGCGGTCTCGCCGCAGGGTGGTTTATCGCAGGTGCTCTGATGCAAGTGGACTCGGCATTCAAAACCCTTGGCCAGCGGGCGGGCCGCTTCCAAGACAACGGTCACGTCAAAGTGCCCGGACAGTGAAACCTGCTGACCGACGGGTAACATTATGTGTCCAGCGTCCATGATGAAAGATGGATCAATGGTGGAGGGAAAGTGCGCCAAATGCACGCATATTCTTGCATTTTTTGGGCGTTGATACCCCGGCGCGGTTTTGCGTGGCACCGGCGAGTTCCTCGCCGTCGACCGCAACCGAGATTTTACTCCGTTTTCCAAATGTCTGCTTTCTTTTGTGGGCGAAGGGACGTTTCGCTGGCTTCATTGGACTCCACGAATATTGTTGACGCGTCCATCTCAACCCTGGCCCCAGTCTCATTGACCGGCTGGAATGCCGATTTTCCGCATTTATGAGCACCAACCTAACAGACGGGGTATGACATCCGCTGGCATACCTGTTTACGACTCGTTCACAGGTTTGGAATGGGGTTCGACATCCGCCACCGCAAATGGCAGAATGGGGGCGAAGAATCACCAGAATGGGAAATATGCCTAAAGTCCAGAGCCAGATTTATGTCCGCCCGCCCTGGGAGCGAATGATGCGCTTCCACAACCTGGTCCAGAACCAGAAATACCCGAATTGCACGACGCTGGCCCGCGAGTTTGAGGTTTCCGTTCGCACCATAAAGCGGGATCTGGACTTCATGAAATACCGCATGGATCTGCCGCTCGAATTTGACGGGCATCGGAACGGTTACCACTATACCCGGCCCGTGGAGCAATTCCCCCAATTGCCGATCAGCGAGGCGGAGGTGTTCGCGCTCCTAGTCGCCCACAAGGCCATTGCCCAATACCACGGCACGCCCTTCGAGAGGCCGCTGGAGATGGCCTTCCGCAAACTGACGGGGCAGTTGGATCGGAGCGTGCAATTCTCGCTGGGCAACCTGGACGAAGTGCTTTCCTTCCGTCCGTTCGCGCCAGAGGACGCGGATTTGGAGACCTTTCAGATCATCACGCGGGGTTTGAAGGAACGGCGGGAATTGCGTTTCCTTTACCGGAATCTGGGTGCTGACAAGGCGCACTGGCGGCAAGTGCGCCCGTATCATGTGGCCTGCGTCGACAACCACTGGTATCTTTTTGCCTTCGATGTGAAGCGCGACGCCATGCGGACATTCGCGTTGACGCGCCTGCGCGCCCCCGAGATAACCCAGGAGCATTTTGCCGTTCCCAAGAAGTTCAACCTCAACGAGTATCTGAGGGGGAGTTTCAGCGTGTTCAAGGGAGGCGACGACTACGAGGTGGTCATTGATTTCGACTCCTGGGCGGCGGATTTGGTCCGGGGACGGCGGTGGCATTCCAGCCAGGAGTTGACGGAGTTGCCATCGCGGCAGATTCGGTTGCGGATGCGGCTGAACAGCATTGAGGAGGCGGAGCGGTGGGTGCTCAGTTGGGGTACTCATGCCACGGTGGTCCGTCCGCAGGCCCTCGCCGAGCGGCTCTCCAGAACGGCTGTGGATTTGCACCATCGCTACAGCGGATTAGCACAGGAAGCGGAAAATTTGGAGAAGGGCCGCGAACAGATTTTACCTGCTCTCGGCCCCCTTAAGGGCATAACCAAAGGCGCGACGCCGGCGTAGCGAACCAAGAAGGCAACGGCCTGACAACGGTTTCTTCGGCCCAAACCACCGATCAGGGATCGCCCTATGGTTCCATCATCAGGTTTGAAACGTCAGGACCATTTCGTGCATGAACAACGAAACCCATTCCTGGGCCGTAGTTCGATCCCCCTTTGAGCCGCCGCGCAGTTCATATTTGGAATCGATTGTTTTGACCAGCTTCGCGTCGCCAAACAAGGCAATCACCTCACCGCTGTCCGCCTGGTCCGGTAAAAGTTGTGCGTTTTTCATGCGACCAAAGTACACGCGTGGGTATGACAAGGACGGTCACACCCCTCCATTTTTGAAAGACCTCGGTCTTATATCCGCTTTTGCGATGTGGGCACCCTGGCAGCATTATCCGCCAGAAAAGCTCTTGAAAAAACCGGCAAATGTTGAGGGCGTGCCTGCCGTTGTCATACCCCCTGTGAGATGATGGGCGTGGATCTTGGGATGCTGCCGGATTGGCGGGTCCCTGCTGGAAAGGAAATTCATATGAAAGAAGCTTTGGAACGGTCTGTTGAGCTGTTTCGGGCCAAAGAGTGGAAATTCGAGGTCGACGAAGAAAGTAATCTCGCGCGCACCGGAAGTGAGGGCGACAATGGCCACTGGCAGGTGATGGCCATTGATTGGGATGACGACGACGTCCTGATGCTCTCCCTTTTTCCTCAGAAATGCTCCGCCGACAGGGTCGCGAACGTCCAATTGCTGACGCCCAATCAATTCGGCAGGCTTGCTCCGCCCAAGCGGCGCGTGATTTCCGCGTCCTTTCCTTTTCGCCATCGCCAGAGGGAGTGCTATTCTTGCCCAACATTTCAAGCCGCTCATCTGCCTGACCGCAACCGCTTCCAACAACACCCGTGCCATTCGGGCGTTGCCACAGGTGCCTCTTAAACGATACAATTCCACCATGAAGAATGAGATTGCGATGAAAGAGTTCACGGTCAATCAGGCCCGCCCTCTCCCCGTTTTTCTCCTCCTCGATGCCAGCGGAAGCATGGCCGAGTCTGGCAAGATCGACGCTCTCAATCGCGCCGTTGAGGAAATGCTCGCAACATTTGCAACAGAGCCTGATGTTCGCGCTATGATCCAAATTGGGGCGATCGCTTTTGGTGGCGATGTTCGCGCTCATTTGCCTCTGTTGAATGCAGCGGAGGCTCAAAAAAATTGGCATCCATTGGTCGCTCAGGGCAATACCCCGTTGGGGGCAACTTTGACCCAACTCCGCGTAATGTTGGACGACAAGAACCTCGTTCCTTCCCGCTCCTATCGTCCCACGCTCGTGCTTGTTTCGGACGGACAACCGAACGATGAATGGCAATTGCCCCTGAAACAGTTGCTCGAATCAGCGCGGGCATCCAAGGCTGCCCGCATGGCCATGGCGATCGGTGCGGATGCCGATGTCCAAATGCTTCAGAGTTTCCTCAATGCGCCCGAGTCAAAAGTATTTCAGGCACACCAGGCCCGCGATATTCACAAATTCTTCAAATGGGTGACCATGAGCGTTACGGTGCGCAGTCGGAGCGCCACACCTGATAAAATTGCCCCGGTTGATCCTTTGGAAATAGATGAAATCCGTTACTAAGCATGGTCGTGCTACGCTCGCTGCTGCACCGATTATTTTTGGTGCATCAGTGCGTGGCCCTGTGCACAAAAATAACGGAAAACCCTGCGAGGATGTTTGGCGGGGGTGGTCGTTTTGGGACGCGACGGCGGTTTCTATCGGCGACGGCATGGGATCAAAACCATTTGCCGCACACGGAGCACGCTCAGCCTGCACCTCGGCAATTCGAGCCGCTCGGTTGTGGGCCAAGGCGACTGAGATCGGCCCGGACTGGGTTTGTCGCTGGCTCGAAGCGCAATGGCGTTTTTCGGTTGCGCCGCATCCGCCAAAGCAATGTGCCACCACCTGCCATCTGATTGCCGTCCACAAAAGGGCTGGCTTGATGTATGCGGGGCTTGGGGACGGCATGGCTTTGTTTCAACAGGGTAAACAGCCGGTCCACTGTCTTTCAGCACGGCCCTCCGGGAATTTCGCCAACGAAACCCTCGGCCTGGGTGTGGACCACCGGATGTCCGACTGGAATCACGTTCGTCTGCCACTTTCCAAAGAACCATGGATCGGCGTCCTCGTGACCGATGGAATTGCTGACGACCTGTGTCCGGACAAATTGGACGCATTCATAAAATGGTTGCGCAGCGAAATTGCTGGTAAGCCAAAAGCTGAACGGAGCAGGACCCTCCGCCGGACCTTGCGGGAATGGCCCACGCCGGGCCATCTCGATGATAAAACGGTTGCCGTCATCTTGAGTCATTGATTGCCATGCCATCACCCCGAATTCAATCAACGGTCTGTGGTCAGGTGGTGACCGACCTCCAAGGTCGCCGCTATACTTTGGCGAAGTTGATTGGCCAGGGCGGCCAGGGAGATGTTTTTGAGGTCAAGGAAGGCCGTCTCGCCGTGAAAATTCTGCGCTCCGTCAGCGAAAGCGAGCGGCAGCGCCTGCGCCGTTGCATTCAAGCGGTGAAGCGTTTGGACTTGGATGGACTGCCCATCGCTTCACCGATTGCCGTATTGGGGCCTCCGCACGTCGGCTACCTGATGCAATTGGCCGCCGGCATGTCATCGCTTCGAGGCATGATGCTTCCGCCCGCCGATGGTCGTAGCGTGACCGCGTGGTATGTCGCCACCGGGGGACTCCGGGCGCGCTTGCAACGGCTGGTGTCTATTTTTGAAGTCTTCACGAGATTGCACGGACGCGGTTTGGTTTACGGCGATCCCTCGCCCCAGAATATTCTGTTTGCTCCCGAGAGAAATCACTCGCGCGCCTTTTTGATTGATGCCGATAATTTGCACGTTCAGCGCAATGCCACGGCCACCGGTGTTTTCACGCCTGGTTACGGGGCACCTGAATTGATTCGCGGCGACATCGGTCCGGATACATTGACCGATGTTTTCGCCTTGGCGGTGATTGCTTTTGAATTGCTGACCCTCGTCCATCCGTTCGTGGGCGATCTGGTTCACGACGGAGAACCGGAGCTTGAAGAGGCGGCATTTCGCGGTGAGTTGCCTTGGATTGAGCACGCTACCGATTTGAAAAATCGATCCTCCCGGGGCATTGACCGGGATATGGTAATTTCCCCGGAAGTAAAAAAACTCCTTAAGCGCATTTTCGAGGACGGGCTTAAGGACCGCCTTGCCCGCCCCGGCTTGGGGGAATGGGTCGGCGCACTCAGTCAGGCGTCCGACGTGACAATTACTTGCCCGCATTGCCAAGCTTCCTATTATGCTCCCCAAAGGCGTGAGTGTCCGTGGTGCGGACAACCGCGTCCAGAGCTTAGCTTGGCGGTTTTTTACCTATGGGATCCTGAAATCACTTTTGCCAACGGAGCTCCGCCCGGCGGGTTCGTTAAAATCTCGACCGGCCAAAACCGTGCCTTGTCGACAATGGTTTTGGCACCTAAAGAAGCAGTTCAAATTTTGTGCCGGCACGTTCACAGCGATGTTGCCTCAGACCAAACTGAACAACCGCTCGCCGAAGCCATTCGCACCCGGGCCGACGCGGTTCGTTTGCGTAACCTGTCCCAGGAACCGATCCAGTTGATTAAACACGCCGGGGCGGACAAAACGATTGATACCTTGCGTGTCGCTGGCGAAAAACTTCTCCCGATCTCGCCGCAAAGCCCCCATTGGCATTTGCACTTTGGCCCGCTGGACAGGCTCCATCGGGCGGTCGTTTTTAAACCAATGCCGTAATGCTATGGAAATCGCCAACCTCCAACACGGTAAGATTCTGACGCTTGATGTTGTCCCCTTTGTGGACGTACGAATTGACCGGATTCCGCCCAATGGGAGGGAGTTGATTCTGACGCGCGTTGGCGACCTGTGTGCGCTTATCCTCCCGGGACAGGACGAACCATTGGTGGTTGAGGCTCGGGACCAGAAAGGCCAGCGGGATCTGCAACGCTCGATGGAACACGATGCTCCCCGGTTATGTTGGTTGGTGAGGATGCACTCTGAGCGCAATCAATTGGTCGCGCTGACCGTCCAGATTCACGAATTCTCCGAACGCTTTTCGATTCCTGAACTTAGAATCGGCGTGGATGAAAAACTGGTGGCCGATATGGAACGAAAACAGGCGCACCGTTTTTCGACCGAAAACGCCTGCGCTTGGCTCGCCGATAAATTAATCATTCCCTCCAATTCGCCGACCGGACTCGCCAGAGTCATCATCGTTGGCCGGCCGGACTCGCAAAATAGCCAAAAACATGCCTTCCGAATTCTAGGCGACCATTTCGCGCTGGATGTTGAACGACAAGAAGAAGGCGGCTGGCTGGCTTTTCGTCTAACCCGCCCTAAATCCGCCAGCAAACCGGAAGAATATCGCCCCGTTATTCTCGCTGAAGGCGGCTTTGAGTTTGTTGATCAGACCATTGCCGGCAAGATGCGGCAGGGTATGGCAACGGAGCTCGATCAGATTGTTCGCACCGCCGGCAGTTATTTGAGGATTTGGCTGGATTATCAGGCGATGGAGCATCGGCGTATCGTTGAAGATGCCAAACGCTTTGGTTGGTTAAGCTACGATGGTCGTTATCGATTGCCGGACGGATGCTGGTCTTTTCAGTTGACCGCCGATAGCCAGTGGACCCCATCCCAGCTGTGGCAGGGCATCATCACCGACAAAGACTTGGAGGCATCAGCGGAAATCCCGGATATGCTCACCAGAACGTCTGGTGACGACGGAGACTCGTCCAGCTTTCAGATGACAGTTCGCGAATCGCGCCCGGCGTTTCGCGGCGCTTTGGCTGGTAGTGACGCTCAAAGCATCCGTCTGCGCCCCGATACCCAAGATGGGGTTGTGCCGCCGGAACGGGGTTATATTCATGTCAGCTTGCGCGGCGATTTGAAAAGGATGGCACGCCGAACGGAGGCGCATTCACGTATTGCCAGCGGAAAGACTTCAATTCCACAACTGGCTTTGCTCCTCGAAAACCGGCCAGTACCGGTTCGCCGCGTGCAGACCCACGAACCGTTGTCCGGCGCGGCGAAAGCCAGGTTTCATTCCGGTGCGCCAACCCCACGCCAGGAGGAAGCGATCAGGGTTGCGCTGAACACCCCGGATATTGCCGTTATTCAGGGGCCACCCGGCACCGGCAAGACCCGCACCATATCAGCCATCATCGAGCGTCTTACTGAAATTGCCAAAAATCAAAATGCTGACTTCGACAAGGTGCTGCTCACGAGCTTCCAACATGATGCGGTCGAGAATGCAGCTGCCATGACCGAGATTTTTGGTCTGCCGGCCATGAAGGTGGGTCGGCGACGTGGGGATAACTCCGAAAGCCTCCCCCTGATAGCCTGGACCAACCGGATCGCGGAAGCCTTGGAGGCAGACTTGGCGGCCAGCCCAAAAAAGCCGTTGCGAAAGTTGCTGGAAACGATCCGGATTAGACACGCCGCCTATGTCAAATCTCCCGGCACCGAAACCGAAGCCGCGCGCATGCTGTTGGATCTAGGCTCGTTGGCGGGTGAACATTTACCGGCGGCTTTGTCCGACCGGGTTATTAGTGTAGCTGACCACCTAAAACTGGGGGTGGCAGGGTTGGACGATGAACGCCAGGCAGCCATTCAAGTGGTCCGTGGTTTGCGGCTTCAGAAAGAAGCGTTCGCCGATGACGGACCGAAGATGGCGTGGCGGGTTCTCAATCAATTAGAATCAGGTCCTTGGCTCACCGACGAAGACCGCGCCATCCTAGAAAAGGCCAGGGACTGGGATAGCCCGTCTTCTCCCGATTTCTTGACGGCGATGGAACTGCTCAGAAATCGGCTTTTGGATACCCTGCAAGTCTCTACGCCGCCTTCCCGAACTCCATTGGTAAATTCTGAAGTCATCAATGTCCTCGATGAGATCATTTCCACCTTGGACAAGTGTGTTCGCAATGCGGCGGCGGAGGGGCCAGATATGGTGCTGGAACAACTGATCCAGGACCTACGAAATGATCCGGTCGGCTTGCGGAAAACCGTTGAGAATTACACGGTGGTCCTTGCGGCAACCTGTCAACAGGCGGTCAGCGACCGGATGATGGAAATGCTCTCGGACGACCTTGAGTTTGAGAATGTCATTGTGGATGAGGCGGCCCGGGCCAACCCTCTCGACTTGCTCATTCCCCTGAGCCGAGCCGCCCGCCGCATCATCTTGGTGGGTGATCACCGACAACTGCCCCATCTGTTGGAGCCGGAAGTAGAGCGCGAACTTGAGCAATCTGTTCGTGATGAGACCCGCGACCAGATACGTAAAAGCCTATTTGAACGGCTATTCGTCCACGTCAAGGACTTGGAAAAAGTGGATGGTATCAAACGTTGGGTAACGCTGGATACCCAATACCGGATGCATCCGGTGCTGGGCGCTTTTGTTAGTGACGCCTTCTACAAGGATCATGGAGAGGCGTTTTTTTCCCCCGAAGGCGCCGATTTGGACCCGCAATTTGCCCACGGCTTGGGCGGAAGCTACGAAGGAAAACTTGCGGTTTGGAAAAACCTGCCCGTTGCCAACGGCGCTGAGGAACGCGTCGGTCACAGTTGGCGGCGGCATTGTGAGGCGGATTGGATCGCCGCCGAAGCGCGCCATATCTTGCAAGAATCACCCGGGTTGAGTGTGGGCATCATTTCTTTCTATGCCGCGCAGGTCGAGGCCATCATGACCGCCATGCAGCGGGTGGATCTCACGACCTTGTCGGATGATGGGGATTTGATCATAGCGGATGCCTGGCGCAACACGCTCAACGCTCAACGCGAAGTTTGCGAACGTCTTCGCGTTGGGACAGTGGATGCTTTTCAGGGTAAGGAATTCGATGTTGTCATCCTCTCGCTGACTCGTTCAAACCGGATTCAACCCGCCGGCGATAAAAGTGTTCGGCGAAAATTCGGCCATCTATTGCTCGAAAACCGCCTGTGCGTCGCGATGAGCCGTCAAAAGCGATTGTTGATTACGGTTGGAGATTCGGCCATGGGCTCGGAAGAATTATCCCAATTCGTCCCAGGTCTCCACGCGTTCCAAAGACTCTGTCGTAGCAGTCACGGGGCAATTATCTGACACCATGGAGCTTGTCTTAAATTACGGTCCCAGAGCCGCCCACCACGATTATGATCGAACGGGGCGTGTCTATCTCGTTTGGCCGTGCGCCGCATGGCGCGTGGTCGCGCCTGCGCCTTCAGACCAGCGCATCAACCTTTTCCAGAAGGCGGTCCTCGGCCTGTGGTGCAGCAATTCATATTCGGTTGCGGAGGTCGCCACCAAACTTCACCTTCATCCGCACTTAATCGAGACGATCGGCATGGAGTTGGTCCGCTCTGGCTGGGTGGACAAGAAAACCAAGCGCCCGACACCGAAAGGATTCGACATCCTTGAAAAGGAGGAAATGGTCATGGATACTTTGGTCACTGGTTGGGTGTTCCAAGACCCCTGGAGCGGGGAGTTATGGCCGCACTTTAGTCAACAACTACAACTTCAGGAAACCACACGAGCCTCCGGACCAGGACGATTGAACTTGGTGTTGGATTCAAAAAGGGGGACGCGCAACGTTACCGCTTGGATCTTCGACGCCCCGGCCAGCTCGGCGCAACCTTCCAGCACAATGATTTTGCGGGCGGTAAAACAGTTTCGGCGACGCGAAGAACAGAAAAACTCAATGCGCTTGGATGCGTTAGATATAATGGAAATCACATCCGGCGATTCGACGGAAATGCTCTCGCGCATCGCTTCGATCAGCGACCAGCCCGAGCCAGTCGGGTTGGTTACTTTTGGATATTTGCCCAAGGGCGGCGCGTTTCTGCCTCAAATTTGCGACCCCTTCGGATTCGGGTGTGACGAGAAAATGTGGCGGCAACTGCAACGAATCGCTAGAGACGATGAGGGCGCGGCCGGCGCACAAAGGGAATTTTTTCGATTTGCGCAAATTAAGGATGCTCCGGCCTTGGAGGAGTTGTTGGATCAGCAACAAAAAATTGCCGAATCCGAGGTGGTTGCGCGACTGTCGCTCGATATTAAGGTAAACTCCGCTGTTTTTGAACACTTGGTGGCGGCGGCAAAAGGTTTATCCCTGGCCAGAGCTACAGAAGGAGAATCTCAAAGTGAACTCGGCTCGGTCATGCAATCATGTCGAAGGACGCTTGAAGCGTTGTTGAAGTCGATTGATCGCATTTCACCATTGAAAGATGCGCATAAATGTCTCAACGGTGATGTCGCAATTGACCGTGCAACCGTTAACAACCGAGCTCAGGCGATTGGATTACGCCTGCCATTGCCCCCAATGTTTGAGATTGATAAGTCAGGTGGAAAACCAAACAAAGGACTTATAAGTGGAATATGTCGGGACATTGGAAATGTTTACAAATTGCCAAGCGCAGTGGTTGCGACATTGTTGGCTACAGCACTGCACCCGACTCATCCGCTCAGAACCGCTGCGGCCAAGGACGCTGAATTACTGCACAAGCTTGACCGCATTATTGACCTGGGCAATGCGGGCTCGCATGATGACTCGCACAACCCCTCGCCCAAACGCTTTTCCATTTTGGAAGCGGAAGAGATGTGGGAGCTGATTATTCACACAACCGGATGTCTCCTGAATCTTGCAGTAGCAAAGTCTCAAAATTATGAGCAAGAGAAAGCACGATAACAGACGGCAGAACATGCAGCCGACGGCGGCAAATGCCGGGTTGGCCGCGTCACCAGCCACTCCAGCTGGCCCATCCACACGCGTGGAAGCCGTGGCGCAGATCCTTGAAATTGCGAAAGAGGCAACCGACCTGCTAACCGAGGAGGATTTGAACAATCCGCCCACGCCGCCGGCAGCTTCTGTCGCGTCGGAAATTGACCCACTAGATCTTTGGAAAATCGCTCATGTGGCCCGGCAATTATTCGAGCGCTACCAAGTCCGCATGGAGGTCGCGGAATCACAAGCCAAAAAGCGGGAAGCAGAAGCCCAGGATCATTATGCACAGGTTCATAAACGGGAGGAGGAGCTGCGCCAGCAAAAGCTAGATCAGCAAAGGATTCAGCATGAGATGGATGAACGTAAATCGGCGCTGGAACGTCGGGAAAGGCAAAACATCCAGTTGGAGGAAAAACTAAAAGAACGGGAAATCGACGCTGAAGCCGGGTTCTTACAACAACGTCGTCAAGCACTGGCCAAACTGGATGACGAAGCGAAGGCCATGGCCAAGCAGATTGCTGAACAGCATCAGAGTTATCTCGACGGCATTAAGAACTACGAAAGCGAGCTGCGGCAGATTCGCGACCGCGAGTTGGCTGGCGTGGAGGCAGGCAATCAACAGCTCCAATTAGAAAAGCAGGCTGTGACTCGCGGCAAGCGTGAAGCCGAGTGGGCCAAGCAAGAAGCGGAAGAGCTTAAAAGCAACTGGGTCTCAAGAATTGAGGAAAAAGTCCGGGATGCGGTCACCGATCGCGAAAGCCGGTTGCAAAGTGCTTTGGCTCGGTGCAAAGAGCTTGCCGGGCAGATTAGCCGTTACGAAGAAACCGAACGCGTTGCGGCCGGCAAAACCCGGGAAGAATTAATGTCTGAATTGACCGCGTTGCAGGAGCGGAATGGAAAATTGGTGTCGGACCTGGCCCGCAAGCCTGCCGATGATCAGATTGCCCGACTGCGCAACTTGGAAAGCGAGAATGAGACGCTGCATTCGGACTTGGCGCGGTTGCTCCAGGAAAACCAATCGTTGCAGTCCCAGATGAGCAAATTATCCATCGGCGTCGCTGAAATGCAGAATTTAAGAGACCAGAAGGCGGCTTGGGATAGCCGCGAGCGTGCCTTGCGGGCTTGTGTCGAGGATTTACGCCGCGAGCTTGGGGATCTGGTTGACAAGTCAAAGGCGCAACGCGTTTTCCCCAGCCTGATCGAGATGGATGGCGATGCGACCCTTCAAACACCCCCGGCAATAGTGCGCGAGAAATTGCCACCGCTCAAAGACTTGGTGGAGGAAATTCGGAATCGTATTGGCGAGAGAAAACTCTATTACCGGGACAAGGATGTGCGCGCCTTTCTTGCCGGTCTGGCTACCAGCCGGCTTCATTTGCTCCAAGGCATAAGCGGCACCGGTAAAACCAGCCTCCCCCGTGAATTTGCCCGAGCCATCGGCGCAACCTCGGCCATTGTCGAAGTGCAATCCGGCTGGCGCGATCGGAATGACTTGCTGGGCTACTACAACGCATTCGAGAAACGTTATTATGAGTCGGAGTTTCTCCAGGCGCTTTATCGCGCCCAACAGCCCCAATATCGACTTCTTCCGTTTTTCATCGTGCTGGATGAGATGAATTTATCGCACCCCGAGCACTACTTCGCGGATTTTCTGTCGGCGCTGGAACAAACCAATGACAAGCAGCGAGTCAGTCTGCTGACGTCCAGGATTGATGGCGCTCCACAGTTGCTTGAGGAGGCCCGTTGGTTGCGCATTCCGCGCAATGTCTGGTTCATCGGCACGGCCAATCATGATGAGACCACCAAGGACTTCGCCGATAAAACCTATGACCGCTCCCATGTCATGGAGTTTCCGAGACATCCCGAGGCATTCATCCCCAAACCCCTCAACTCGCCGCTTCCGATCCCGCTGGAGGCAATCGAAGGAGCCTTTAGTCGGGCGGCAAACACACATAAGGAAGCCTCGCTCCGGGCCAAAACATTTTTGAATAAATCACTCACTCATCACCTCGAGAAACTGGGGTTAGGCTGGGGTAATAGGCTCGAAAGCCAGATGGATCGGTTTGTGCCGGTTATTATAGACGCCGGGGGGACTCTGGGTGAAGCCACGGATCATATCCTCCAGACAAAATTGCTTCGCAAACTGCGTGGCCGATTTGATCTCGGGGCGAAACAACTCGAAGAGTTCCAAGCTAATTTGATCCAGGAATGGGACAAATTCGATAAGGCTCACCAACCGGAACAATGTTACGAGTTGCTGGAACGGGAAATCAAACGCTTGAACGGGGCGTAACCTGATTGATAGATGGAAACACTATGGCGCAACCGCATTACGGGTCAGTCTTGCCTAAACCCTGAGTCATTGCCGTTTCTGGGGCTGTGGCAATCTGTCAGAGACGGGCGCGTTTGGACGGGAGCGGAGCGGGATTTGGAGCGTCCGGGTTCCGGCAGCGAACCGACCGAAACGCTTGGTCAAAGCTTGCAATGTCTCGCCGCCAGGATTGAGCCGCTCTGGGGGGGAAATCTGCAGTCGTGGTCGCTCTTGGTCCCGCTGGACCCGACGATCACATCAGACTTGGATCTGCGCGACTACGAACAGACGCTGATTCAGGCGCTGCCGCATGTGGAAACACTCAGCCACAACCCGCGCGGCCACCTGACGATTGAAGAAATTCGCGAGGAAGTGGGTCGCGCACGCCGGGTCTCCTACCGTGCCGTGGCAACTCTCGCCGCCCACTCGGAAGATTGGCAAACCCGGACCTTTCTCGGAGTCCGTCCCAGACGCATTCTCGCCGAATCAAGGCAGGATCAATGGGATATTTACGAAAACCGTGCCGTGGCCACTCTGCGCAAACGGATTTTGGGTGTCCTTCATCCGCGTCTCCAGAAACTGAAACAGATCTTGCAGGCACTCGATGAAGCGAGCGAACATTCAGAGGCAACACAGGGAACGCGCTTCCGCCGTGACCGCCTTTTCAGGTTGTGGGGCGAGGCTTTCACAAGCCATCCAAGCCGTGACCGTCTCGCCCAACTGATCAAACAACTGGAGGCCGCCCGCGCAAGGTTGCTGGCTCTGGCCGACACGTTTCTTTTCAAGCAGATGCCCCGCTTCTCTGCGGTCGAGAGTCCATTGCATTCGACGAATATTTTTCAGAGCGATGACCACTATCGTCAGGCTTTTCATTTGTGGCACAAATGGGAATGCGTGGCCTCGGCTAAACCGCCTACGCCAGCCGAACGTGCCGAAAATAGGCGGCGGGCGTGTAAAGATTGGAACTTATTCGTAGTGCTTTTGACCATCCGGGCATGTCGGCAGCTTGGGCTGATTCCGCCAGACAACGCCGCTCAACCGATAACTTTTGGAACAAGGATCAATCTGGTCCGCCATTGGACATTGCTGGTGCAGAACGATTACTCACTACTGCTGGAATGCCATGGAAAACCTCATTTGCAGATAGTTGGTCTTTACACCTGTTGGGGCGCCCAGTCTGAGAAGCATGTCGAGGCCGCCTTCCAGATGTTCCTGGAATCACAAATAAATCGCCACCCTGTTCTGATCGTGAGTGTGGATGATTCCAGCGGCCCCGCCGTAAACTGGTCGCCTCCGCTGCTGGACAAATTTAAGCGACTTCGGTCTGCGACGTTGCTTTCAGATAATCTGTCTTTAGTGGAAGCATCGCCGCTGAGGATTGACTCCACGGAATTGGTGGCTCGCATCATCCGCTGGTTGACTGCGGAGATGGATTGGCCCCGGCTTCCGATTCAGGAATCATTAAATGGCTGGTCGGATGTCTGGCCCGAATTCACGAAACAGGCGGGCATTAATGCGATTGGACAAAATATCCAATTCTCCCTGGCTCCATCTGATACTATCATTGCCGTCTCACAAAAACGCGCGTATGAGACAAAGTTGATTTTGGAACAAACATTGGCGAGCCGTGAGAATCTCAAGCTTGAGGAACGATGTGCCAAAAATGATAGGCGGGCTCTCGTTGCGATAAACATTCGAAAGAAGGAACTCAGCACACGGGAGACACAGGCGGAACGTTCGTGGGAGGTTTCAAATCGGATTCATCAACGGCTCGTCGAACTGCGGGACCGCTTCCTGGTGGTCGAATTTTGCCCATGCTGCAAATCCCATTTGGTGGAGAAGCAAGCGGAATCCAATATGATGACATGCTTGGATTGTGAGTCAGAATGGGGGCGCCGGACATGCCCGAATTGTCACATTGACTATGCATTCATAGTTCCTCATGACTCAGCAGCTATTGTCCCCTTGGAAAAATTCGATCCCTTACGCATGTTCGGTGCCGACATGTGCGCCCCATTATTGCCGCCCACCTCGGCTCCGTTTCTGGCCCGCTCCACCGAATGCCCTCGGTGCAAGAGCGTACTCACGTCAGACTGAGGGATTCTTGGAGAGCGGGTTAACAAGTTCCTGTTCGAGTCCCACAGTGAGTGTTTACTGCTCCAAATCATGCGCAGGATGAAGGAAACACACCGCTGCACGCTTCCGGCTGTCTTGTCATTCTTGGTCGAAGACGTGGATTGCCACCGAGCTGTTATCCGCCAGAACAACACCTGGAAAACGTCCCGGTCTTGTCGAGGGCGTGCCAGCGGTTGTCATACCCTGTGTGAGAGGATGAGCGTGAATGTTGGGATGCTGCCGGATTTGGCAGGTCCCTGCCGGAAAGAGAGTCTATATGAAAGAAGCTTGGGAACAGGTGGTTGCGTTGTTTCGTGCCAAAGATTGGAAATTCGAGGTCGACGAAGAAAGTGATCTCGTGCGCACCGGGATTGAAGGCGACAACGGCCACTGGCAGGTGATGGCCATTGCCTCGGATGAGGACGACGCCGTCCTGATCCTCTCCCTTTTTCCCCAGAAATGCCCCGCCCACAAGTGGAGGTTGTGCGCGGAACTGCTCACGCGCATCAATTTCGGGATGATGATGGGATGTTTCGAGATGGATTATGACTCCGGCAAAATCCATTTCAAGACCACGCTGCCATTCGTGCGGGGTGATCTCAGCGCGGCACTCCTGGACAACATGGTGATGCTCAACCTGGCCCGCATGGACCGTTTTCTTCCGGTCACCATGTCGGTGATTTATGCCGGAATCTCCCCCGCCCAGGCGCTGGCGGCGGCCAGGCGCCAAACCAAGGACGAATTGCGTTCCCGGCGAAAGCCGTCGACCGAAACGCAAGACATCGTGCGGCGGCGGTTCATGAACAATTAACGAGGGGCCGTGGCGGGAGTGTCTTGACTAATCCAATTAACACTCTCAATCTCGAAACCCCTAACCTGACATGTTAAGGCTGCACACCAGTAACCGCCTGGAGACATTGGCTGGGAATTTGGCGGAAACCATTCGAAGCCCGCTGAGTTCTCCGCTCCAACCCGAGTTGATCGTGGTGCAGAGCCAGGGCATGGCGCGCTGGCTCAAGCTCCAACTGGCCCAGCAACTCGGAATTTGCAGCAACTGCGAATGCCCTTTCCCCCGCGCCATCAGCTACGCCGCCTTCCGGGCGGTGCTGCCGGATTTGCCCGCCGAGATGCTCTACGACCCGGAGGTGCTGGTCTGGAGGGTGATGAAGCAGCTGCCGCAGCTGCTGGATGAGCCGGGGTTTGAAGGGCTGAAAAACTACCTTTCTCCGGCCAACGACAGCCGCAAGCTCTTCCAGTTGGCGGATCGGATTGCGTATCTTTTTGACCAGTACCTCGTCTTCCGGCCGGAACTGATCCTGGAATGGGAACAAGGGGGCCAAGACCATTGGCAGGCCAGGCTCTGGCGCGAAGTCAGCACGCTTTTCAGCCAGCAGCACCC
>JBEKOF010000040.1:0-24099 GCA_049522055.1 Verrucomicrobiota bacterium
ACTTCATTGCGCGTATGTCGGTCGAGGACGCGGACGGCATGAGGCGGACGCGCTGGAAGCGTCTGGTTGGCGCACAAACCGTCCCCCAGGCGCTTGAGCAACTCCACGAGCTTCATGTTGACCGCGAGCGCAACGTCCTGCCTTTGCTCAAACGTACGCCAAAGTTTACCGATTACGCAGCGGGATACCTCACGTATTTCGACACCGTGAAAGACGCCAAGCGCCCGGCCACCATTCAAAAGGAGCGCGGCGCAATCCGGCTTTGGACTGAACATATCGGCGGGCTTCGCTTGGACAAGATCCGCCGCGTCCATATCAATTCCTTCATTCAAAAGCGCCAAGCGGCGGGCATATCGGGCCGCACGGTCAACCTCGACATCATCGCGCTTAGGAATGTCCTAAAGCGGGCGATTGACGATCAATTGTTGAAGGTCCTGCCAACCGAGAATTTGCGCCCGCTCAAATGGACACCGCACAGGCGGGAATTGGTGACGGGCGCCGATATTGACGCCATTTGCCGGGCCGCGCTGGAGGTGTCCAAAAACGGGCTGGAATTCGTGGACTACATCCGCCTCATGGCCTTTACCGGGGCGCGGCGCAATGAGGCGTTGCGGCTCACATGGGCCGACGTGGATTTCCAGCGGGAGCAACTCACCATCGGCGCGGATGGATTGAACAAGGGCCGCGAAGTGCGGGCCGTTGATTTCAATTCCAAGCTCAAAGAGCATCTCCAAGCCATGTCCGGGCGGCGTGCTCCTGACTCACAGTTTCTCTTTCCATCACCCCAGCGGGGGGGCAAAGACGTTTCGGCCAAGACCTTCATGGAATCGCTTCGACTGGCCCGGAAGAAGTCCGGCTTGACGACGTTCAGTTTCCACGATTGCCGACACTTTTTTATCTCCTATTGCGTGATGAGCGGCATTGATTATATGACCATTGCCCGGTGGGTGGGGCACAAGGACGGCGGCGTTCTGATCGGCAAGGTTTACGGCCACCTGAGCAACGAACACGCCCAGCGCCAGGCGCAACGGCTCAACTTCGCCCCGGTGGTGCTTTCTGAGGTCGCAGCGTCATAACTTCACCAAATCCCACCATGCAAGAGCCTCCATCAATTGAGCAAACTACGGTCGCGCAACCAAGCGATGAGAACCGGGTCCAACCTGTCCCTGAATCGCCAGATGATTATACGGTGGAGATGACTTGCAACCGTGCGCTGGTAGCCATTGAAAGGCTCTGCGGGTTTGCACAACAAGGAAATGAAAGCGCCATCAGGGCGGCATGGGATTGCGCCGTCAAACTGGCGGAAACTGTCCAGCACATTGCCCAGACTCCCCCCACCGGGGCAGCGTTCGATTGTCTCAAGTCCTGCGGCAGTCCTGAAATCTGGATGCCGGTGTTATGGGCGCAAAGGACGGCGCTAAACGCCGATTTTCCGAAGATAGCGGCGAATCTCGAATTGGGAAAGGATTCTCCATTCAACGCCAGTTCTGGTAATGCACATTTGACTACACCCCTTGCCGTTTTCCTTCGCCCGATGATCACCAGATTCCACAGAATCCACCGTCAAATAGAATGGCATCTCGACCATCCGGTGGGGACGACACAAAAAAAAGCGACCAACCCTGACTTTTTGGATGGATTGCGGAAGCAGATTGCGGTGTGCGATACGGATGGCGTTCCCGTCGAAGAAGCATTGCGGAATTGCCTCAAGGAGATGGAAAACTTCAAAGGCCCAACCTACGCCACAGATTTTCAACACCAACACAAGGATGCAATGAAACGGATCGTAGAAATGGTCACAAAAAACAGAGGGAAACTCACTGCCCAGATCGAAGCCCAGATCAAACAAGCATTGCCGGGCAACGGCGCTGTGCCTCATTGGCAGAGGCCGTTCTTCATTGGGAGCTATTACTTGCGCACCTTATGCCCCATGCAAAAATCGAACGCGGATACATGGGCAAGCGTGATTGTAGAATATATTTTCATTAACGAACCGAACCCGGACAAGATAGACGGACTTAAAGGATTTTTGGAGGAGGCGAGACAGAGAGGCAGGAAAACCACGAAGTCGTTCAAGTCGTACCTTGAGGATAAAATCAGCAGGACATTGGAAGGTATCCTTTCGGAAAACAATCCTTCAAAGCCAATCCCGACTGTCAAGCAATCGGAAAGTGTGCGAGGGCAACAACCAGTCGGACGGATGGAGTTACCCAAAGAAGCCTTCTGCTGACAGTCAAGTTTTGTCCCCAAATAGAGGATTCCGGGACAACGCTGGCGCGAAACCGCAAGTGGCCGTAACTCTTGCGCGTGAAACCGAACACATTTTGTTCTGAAAACGTGCGGGGTCTTGTGGCTCTGAGCTTGTGGTGCGAACAGTCAGGAATCAGCCCGGTCACGGCGTGGCGCTGGAGACGGGAAAAATGGCTCGAAACACTGAATATCAGTGGAAGGGTGTATATCACGCAAGAGGCGATTAAAGAATTCACCCGGCGGGCTTCTGCGGGCGAATTCTCCAAGAAGCACAAGGTCCCGGCTCCGCGCCGATCTGTATGACCGCAACTATTCCCGCGTTTCTCCGGGCCATGCTCGATGCCCCGCCGCCAGCGGGGGAGGGTGTCCACTTGTGGCTATTTCGCGTCGCCCGTCATCTCCACGCCCATCTGCCCGCCGGTGAGATTGTCGCCTTGCTCGAAAGCCGCGTGGTAAATTGCGGTCGTCATGTCCCGCGCTCTGAAATTGTGTCTGCCGTTCAAAGCTCATTGGCCAACGCCTGGCAGCCAAAGGGCCATGCCGGGCCGGTGCAAACCACCAGGAAATGGCCCACGCTCAATAGAGAGCAACGGGAAGCCATTGTGAGCGACGGCGGCGGACTGGCGGACCTTCGGGAAATGTCACCGTGGCGGATTGAGGACAACGCACGGCATGCCGAGTTCATCATTGACCGCCTGTTTCCGCCCAACGCGCTCTTATGTTGCGGGAAATCCAACTCCGTATTTGACACTCGCCCGCGTGAGGCTTGGCGCGGGCAGTTATCGGCGCTGCAATTGATAGTGCCGTCGCCCATGTCGGCAGTCACCGGCCAGACGAAAAATGGCAAGAAGTCGAAGCACGCACTCGCCAACACCGGGGCGCGGCGGTTTCTCGTTTGCGAATCCGACACCGGCACGCCCGATGCCCATGCGGCGCTTCTCGTTCACCTTGCCGGTTACGCGCCTCTCGTCCTCGCAGTTCATTCCGGCGGCAAATCACTTCACGGCTGGTTTTATGTTCAAGGCCAGCCGGAAGAAAAAGTGCGGAGGTTCTTCCGCTACGCTGTGACACTGGGCGCAGACCCGGCGACCTGGACGCGCAGCCAATTTGTGCGGATGCCGGATGGCACGAGGGAAAACGGCAAACGTCAGACGGTTTATTTCCTGAACTTTAAACCAGTGGAGAGAGCAGAATGAGTGGGTTCCTTGAAAAGGGACTCTCCGACGTGCCGGAAGTCGAGACACCAAAACCGCCGCCGCCAAGGGCAAGGTTGCTCAGTGAATTGGTTCGCCTAATCCACGATCAAGACCCTGATGAACTCTTGCGCGACCGCTTTCTTTGTCGCGGCGGCGGGTTGCTGCTCTGCGGCCCGACCGGCGTTGGCAAGAGCGCCTTGGCGATGATGTGCGCGATTTTGTGGGCGCTTGCCCGCGAGTGCTTTGGGATCATCCCGACGCGCCCGCTCAAATCGCTCCTGATTCAAGCTGAAAATGACGACGGCGACCTGGCGGAAATGCGCGATGGCGTGATTGCGGGGCTTGGTTTGAGTGAGGAGGATGCAAAAGCCGCCTGCGACAACATTATCGTCGTCAGGGAAGATTCACGAACCGGCCATAGCTTTTTCTCCGAAGTCGTCAGACCGCTGCTGGAAGCCCACCGGCCCGATCTTCTTTGGATTGACCCGGCCCTGGCCTATCTGGGAGGCGCTGCGGGTGTGCAGGAGGATGTAACCCTGTTTCTCCGCACGTTCCTGAACCCGCTCGTGCGTGAGTTCAAGTGCGGCGTGGTGATCGTGCATCACACAAACAAACCGCAGAGCGGAAGGGAAAAGTCGAGTTGGAGCGGGAGCGATTTTGCTTATCTTGGCAGCGGCAGCATCGAGTGGGCGAATTGGGCGCGGGCCATTCTTGCGTTGCGCGGGCTTGGTTCCTATGAAGTTTTTGAACTCCGCGCCGCGAAACGGGGCGCACGCTTGGGGTGGAAGGAAGCCGATGGTTCCACCTGTTACGCCAAACTGATTGCCCACTCGAAAGAACCTGGCGTCATCTGCTGGCGGGAAGCCGACCCTGGCGAAATCAAGACTGGCGGACGCCCAACGAGTTTTGACGCCGATGAAATGTTGGAACTGCTATCGCCATTAGGTCTGGCTGCGGGGGAATGGCAGAAGGCCGCCTTCAAAGACTGTGGGATAAAGGAATCAACCTTCCATCGCCAGCGGCGGGCGCTGGCAAAGCAAGGCCGGGTGCTCAAATCCAAGCTGTCGGGCAAGTGGCAACCGATCACGAAGCCATGAAGTGCCAAAAGTGCCAAAAGTGCCAAAACCTGCTTTTGACACCACTACTGTCAAAAGTGCCACGCCCCTTCACAGGGGCGGCACTGACAGTGACACCTCATATAGGCCGGACAACTGTCAGGACAGGTGGGGGTCGCGCCAAGTCTGGCACAGGTGACTATGGCCGGGAGCATCAGATGCCGAAGAATGTGGGCGCGTTGCAGGTTTCCCTCCACTCTGACGTGCCGGGCCTGTACCCAGCCGTTCTCATCAACGTAAACGCCCCCTTGTTTGGACGATATGCCCCCGTCCAACGCTCTACGAATCCGGGATGCTGGATTTTCGAGGAAAGTCCCCATCCAGCAAAAGCTTACGCTTAAACCATCGAAAGGAGCGGAGTACCGGATTAGGTGCGATTGTGTCAAGCAATATGAATTGGCGCGAGAGGATAAGTTGGACTCCATTTTCCGGCCAAAAAAGGGCTTGCCGATCACCGCGAAAGCCGCCTAACTCGCCCTGTCATGGGTGTGGGGGACGCTGGCGAGTATGCCGTGGCGCTGCCCGCCTTGATCGTTAAAGCATCCGGCGCGGCCATTGGTCGCTCCGGGATGCGCCAGTGTGGGAATGACCGTATGAGCCGACATAGAATCCGAGACCAGTTTGAGCACGCCCTAACGACTGTTGGCTTCCGAATGAGCCGTCAGCAGCGTTGGCAACTCCGCCAGCGGAGCATGGGCAAATGCCGCGTCTGCTGCCGCCCGGCGATCACGAAGAATTATTGCCAGAAGCACAGGGATCAGGAAACGGCACGAACCAAAGCCCGTCCGTTGCGGTGGCACCAGCACAGAGCTTGGCGGCGCAAGCAGGCCATGCTCCACGCCAAGATATTCGCCAACGGCCTCCGCAGACCATTCGGCGGCGGGCAGCTTGCAGAAGAAGGGGAGGAGGCGAGGAAAGGCAGGCGTATCCATGACCAGTTTGAGGGCACCAAGGACACATACGGCAAACCGATATGCCGCCAGTACAGGTGGCAGCTTCGCCAAAAGCAGATGGGGAAGTGTCGCGTCTGTGGCCGTCCAGCCGTCACTAAAAATCATTGTGAGAAACACCGGGAACACCATCTTGCCCGGAGCAGAGCGCGGCTATGGCCTGCCTGGCGCACTGGTTTTCTCAGGCCGAGCACCATTGGCCGCCGAGTTTCCAAGTCGAACTTTTTGACCAGGAGAGCAGCTTTGAGCAAGTTCCGCGATTTGATGCACAACTCGGTCGGAAGGACCGCCACCCCGCGCCCGTAACCCCCTCCAAATCATGCCCGAAAAGCCTTGCAGCCGCCCCCGCCTTGGATTCACGATGGCCGAGTCAAATTGTGAACATTATGTAAATCGAACCCAAAAACTTTAGCGTTGCTTCGGCGACGGCTCATTCCAAAACCGCGAATTTTCCGAGTGTAGAAAACAGCCCATGCACGCGCCATCCGGCGCGGCTTGGCGCATTTTCTACACGGGCGCTTCGCGGTGCCTGGAATGAGGTGTGCTAAGTCCGCGCCTTTTTGTTCCGAGTTTGGCCGTTGCGCCTCATCACCGCTGGCCGAAATCCGCGAGCGGGAAGCGCGGCGATCAATGGAACAAAATATGAAAAAACAAACTCTCACGTCCAGCAGCCCGGTCAGCCGGGTGAACGCTCGCCTCAACCGATTCCGCAATCCGTGCGGCGAAATCAAAGCGGTGACATTCGCAGTCACCTTTTTAGCCGGCCTGTCGGCTGTCTTTAATCCCGCCTTCGCCCAAACACAGGTCATTTTTCACGAACTTTATTCATTCCCAGCTTCGGGAACCAATGGTGCTAATCCTGAGACCGGACTTGTGCAGGGAGCCGACGGGAATTTCTATGGCACTACGCTGCAAGCCGGAGCGGACAACTACGGAAGCGTTTTTCAGGTTAAAACCAACGGGGCGTTGACGAACCTGGCGTCATTCAACGGAGCGAATGGACGCGCTCCTTACAGTTACGCGAACCTTCTTCAGGGCAGTGACGGCAACTTCTACGGTACAGCCGCGTACGGGGGTCAAAACGGCAATGGCGTTGTTTTTGAGATGATCCCAGCTAATCCACCCGCTGCGATACATTCGTTTTCCGCAGCGACCGACGGCGCAAATCCTCATTCTGGATTGGTTTATGCGGGTGACGCAAACCTTTATGGCACGACTGCCAATGGCGGTGCCTATTTCGCGCAAGACCCCGCAGGCTTTGGCTACGGAACCGTTTTCAAAATGATGCCCTCCGTCTCCCTCACTTCTTTCTCGTTTGCCGGAACGAATGGGGCAAATCCTTGGGGCGGGCTGGCTCTTGGCCGCGACGGGAACTTGTACGGCACTACCACGAGCGGTGGAGTTGGTTTTAACGGGTCGGCTTACACTGGCAGCGGTGTAATTTTCAAAATCACAACGAACGGCTCTCTGACAACAATCTACAGCTTTACGAACGGACTCGATGGAGCAACGCCTCATGCCGAATTAAGTCTTGGCAATGATGGAAATTTTTACGGCACTGCCGTCTATGGCGGCAATGGGTATGGCACGGTTTTCAGGATCACACCCACAGGGGGATTTACAACGCTGGCCGCATTTAGCCAAACCAACGGCTCTTACCCTTGTTGTCGGTTGGCCCAAGGCACTGACGGCAACTTCTATGGAACGACATCCGGGGGCGGTGCGTATAATGACGGCACGCTGTTCACAATGACCCCATCAGGAGCATTGACAACACTGCTCGCTTTCAACGGGACGAATGGGGAAAGCTACCCCCCAACCCCTATATGCAGCGGCGTAATTCAAGGCAGTGATGGCAACTTCTACGGTGTGACTTCCGCCGGTGGCGTCGGCGGCAATGGCACCGTTTTCAGCTTCAGCCCGCCACCCGTGTTCCAGACGTTAATCCAGACGAACGACGCCTTTAGGCTCAATTGGAGCACTGTCGCGGGCGAAATATATCAACTGCAATATACGACCAATCTGGCGCTGCCGAACTGGAATAATTTAGGGTATCCCTTGGTTGCGACCAATGGCGCCATCACCGTGTCGGACACCATCGGCCCCGACCCTCAACGCTTCTATCAGGTCTTGCAATCGCAGTGAGGACACAGTGAGCGAAACCGCGGAATTTCTTCAATGTCCCTGCCTCCACTGCGGGCAGGATTTAGAATTCCCCGCCGAAGGGTTGGGTACGGCAATCGAATGCCCGACGTGTCATCAACGCACGATGCTCCTGCGGCCCGATCCAGTCCCGGCTCCAATTCAGCCGGTTTCGGGCAAGAGTGAGGCCACACGTTTGGGCGAGTCCTTGGCTAATGCGCTGGAATCTCGGCAGAAGCTCGAAACCGACAATCCGCCAAGTCTGTTGCGGCAGGAGCGATGCGGTCCCGCCTATGTGATAACGTTGTCGCCGGGCCAAGTTCGTTACCTTGCGGCATCGGACTTCCTTCAAGCCGACATTGAAAATGTCATCTCAGAAATAAAGCGAACGGCACAGGCTCCTATCATCACGAATCCTCATTCCTACTTTTGTCACGATGATGAGTGGAGCGAGCGGTTTCTTTTTTTGGACAAATACGACGAACTGCTTCGTGACGAATCATGGGAGCCTCGACTCCGACTTCATCACAGAATCCTTCTAATGGCGGTGAACGAAGGCATTCCAATCGGATTGTATCATTCCTTTCACTCCCATCTCCAACTGGGCGGAGAGTTTGCATTCTGTGAATGTCTGCAAGCGTGGGTAAAAGAAGCGTATCGGAACGGGGACATAACGGAATCCTATAAAGCATCGCAGGAGCATTTAGTGCTTGGGAAGAACACGGGCTGCGTATCGGTCGGAGGGAAACTGTACTCGGAATCGCGTTTGGTTTTTAGGAAAACAGACTTTGTAAAGAAGAAGCTCCGGGAATTGGCCGAGGCCGCAGAAGCACAGGCGGCCAAAGAGAATCTCGAAACGCTGAACAAAAGCCGTTTCGAGTCTTTCGTCTATATCATGGAGGACTGTCGCAATGGCACCTTCAAGATCGGTCGCAGCAAAACCCCTGGCAAGCGTGAGCGCACACTGCAATCTGAAGTTCCAGAAATTGTCCTTCGCTTCTCCATACCCGCTGCTGATGATGACGAGAGGCGGCTGCATGACCGATTTGATCCAAAGCGGCTGCGCGGGGAATGGTTCAACCTGACGGCAGACGAATTGCTGTGGATCATCTCGTTTCTCAAGAAGAACGGGGATGCCTCCCGCGCATCCGCAGATTACGAATGGGTGGGGAGGATCACCCTCAAAGCATCGCCTAAAACACTGGGCGAATAGACGGCGAGGTGAGGCTGGGGCAAGGATGGCAGAAATGGAGTCCAATGAGCCTAAAAAGAATCGTTTACCGGGGTGGTGGTTACGCCCGCCGCCGTGACCGGAGCGGTTACGGGTCCCCAGGAGTAACCGGCCCCGCTCCGCAGACACAGACAACTGATGGTTGTATGGGCGTGTCCGTGATGGGTTTGATGCTCGGTGGCTTGCTGGTGTTCGTATTTCCCCCGCTCGGTGCAATCGTCATTTTCTTTTCCTTGATGGCCGGCGGAGCGGCGTCGGTGTTCGGTCGCCCGACCCGCCCGACTCAGAATATCCCCCACCCGCCCGCCCCGGCTCAACCGGAACAACGGGGAACCGGGCAACCAACTGAACAGCCGTACCTGTACTGCCACTGCCGACACTGCAACCAGAGAATGGAGTTCCCGCAGCACGGCGCTGGAATGACCATCGAATGCCCCACCTGTGGATTGACCACCGTGTTGTACGATGGCAAGGGGCGCTGAAAAAACGGATGCGAATTACGCCTGTACTACCGTCTCAATTTTCGACGTGCGGGTTCTGCAAAACCCCGCCCCGGTCAAGACGCCCGCCAGACCGTCACACCCGGCGCGGTTCAAGCAGGGGGGCCAAAGGCTCCACGATGCCCGCGTTGTGCGCCAGTTTGCTCCTGGTGCTGCATTTCGGGGCTTGGACGGGCAACGGCAACGCTCGTGCGGCGTGGTCCCGCCAAAATCTTGCGACACTAATTGCGACACTTTGCCTGTTTTCCAGACCGAATAGGCAGGCATGGCAAAAAGTGGATTCTAGCCAATTTTTACAGGGTGTTTGTCGTTGTTTAAGCAATCGCAAGGAATCATCGGAAGTCGGCAAAGACGGAATTTTAAGTCCTGTGCGTCTGCCATTTCGCCACTTCGGCTGCCTGAACCATGCCACTGCTGAACAATCACATTACCTTCTTTGACTCAATCCACCATAGCTTTAGCGAAGGCGGATGCGTCTGCCATTTCGCCACTTCGGCAACTGCTGATTCACCAATGCTTACAACTCTTTCGCAGGTTGCGCTTGACGCCTGGGCTGCTGCTTGTGCTGGAGTCACGGCATGAAAGCAAAAGCAATCGCGAAACTGGCGCAAGCCAGTCTGGAACCAGCACAAACCAGACTCTGGCGCGTCAATCCCATGGGGCTATCTTCGCAAAGGTTCTGGATGGGCGCAAGCACGCGATTCGCCGGCTGATGGTTCACATTTTTTATTTTGCATTCCCGCTTCTCCCTCTACACTCCCCCGATGAAATCTGGCCGGCTTAATTCTGGTTCCCCGTGAAAATCCTCGGCATCATCCCGGCCCGCTATGGTTCGGCCCGGTTTCCCGGCAAACCGCTGGCGCTGATCGCCGGCAAACCGCTCCTCCAGCACGTCATCCAACGCTGCCAGCGCGCCCAATCCCTGGCCGAAATCATCGTCGCCACCGACGACACGCGCATTTGGGAGGTCGCCCAGAATTTTTGCCGCGCGGAGATGACCGCGATGGACCATCGCAGCGGGACGGACCGCATCGCCGAAGTGGCCCGGAATTGCCCGTGCGACGCGGTGCTCAACATCCAGGGGGATGAACCGCTCATGGACCCCACCGTCATTGACGCGGTGGCCGGGGCCTTGCAGCGCGAGGGAATGTCCACCGCCGCCACCCCGCTGACCGATCTGGCCGAATACGAAAGCCCCAACGTGGTAAAAGTCGTTGTCAACGCCGCGGGACGGGCCTTATATTTCTCCCGGCGCGCGATTCCCTGTGTCCGAGACGCCGCCTGCGCTGCGGAGACATTGGCGGCCTTTCCGTTTTTGAAACATTTGGGCATCTACGGTTACCGGCGGCAAACGCTCCTGCGCCTGGTGCAATGGCCGGTTTCCCCGCTGGAAGCGGCGGAGAAACTGGAGCAACTGCGCGCGCTGGAAAACGGCCTGCAGATTGCGGTGGTCAAAGTCAATTATCAGAGCGTGGGCGTGGACGTGCCCGCGGACGTGAAACGGGTGGAAAAACTGTTGGGCTGGGATTAGATTCTGTTTTGAATGAAATTTATATTTGTCACCGGCGGCGTGGTCAGTTCCCTGGGCAAGGGACTGACCGCGGCCGCCCTGGGCACCCTGCTGGAAAACCGCGGCCTCAAAGTCACCCTGCAAAAGTTCGACCCCTACCTCAACGTGGACCCCGGCACGATGAGCCCCTACCAGCACGGCGAAGTCTATGTCCTGGACGACGGCGCCGAAACGGACCTGGACCTCGGCCATTACGAGCGCTTCACCAACGGCAAGCTCACCCGCTTCAACAGTCTCACCAGCGGCCAGGTCTATCAGACCGTGCTCGACAAGGAACGCCGCGGCGATTACCTCGGCAAGACCGTCCAGGTCATTCCCCACGTCACCGATGAAATCCAGCGCCGCATCCGCCTGCCCGGCGAACTGGCCAAGGCCGATGTGGTCATCACCGAAATCGGCGGCACCACCGGCGACATCGAGGGCCTGCCCTTTTTGGAGGCCATCCGCGCCTTCGCCCTGAAGGAGGGGTATAGCAACGCCATTTTCCTCCACGTCACCTACGTCCCCTTCATCAAGGCCGCGGGCGAACTCAAGACCAAGCCCACCCAGCAATCCGTCGCCAAGCTGCGCGAAATCGGCATCACGCCGCACATCCTGGTCTGCCGTTGCGAAAAACCGCTCGAGAAGGATGTCCGCGAAAAAATCTCCCACTTCTGCAACGTGGCCAACGAAGCCGTGATCGAGGAAATTGACGTCGAGCACACCATCTACGAACTCCCCCTCATGCTCCAGCGCGAGCGGGTGGACGACCTGGTCTGCAAACTCCTCCACCTGGACACCCCGGTCGCCAACATGGCCCACTGGCAGGAGATTGTCCGCAAACTCATCGCCCCGCGCCATCGCGTCCACATTGGCGTGGTGGGCAAATACATTGAGCTTCATGACGCCTACAAATCGGTCTATGAAGCCATCATTCACGGCGGCGTGGCCAACGATTGCGGCGTTAAAATCGAGAAAGTCGAGGCCGAGCACATCGAAAAATTCGGGGCCGAGGCCGTCTTGAAGGACTTGAGCGGCATCCTGGTCCCCGGCGGATTTGGCGGTCGCGGCATCGAAGGCAAAATCCTCGCCGCCCAGTACGCGCGCGAGAAGAAAGTTCCCTACCTGGGCCTGTGCCTGGGCATGCAAATCGCCACCATTGAGTTCGCCCGCCATGTCCTCAACCTTCCGGGCGCGCACTCCACCGAATTTGATCCCAAGACCGCCCATCCCGTGATCGCCTTGCTGGACGATCAGAAAAACATCACCCGCAAAGGCGGCACGATGCGCTTGGGCTTGCAGCCCTGCCAGTTGGCCGTCGGTTCCCAGGCCAGCCGTCTCTACGGCGCCTTCATCGCCAACGAGCGCCATCGCCACCGCTACGAATTCAACAACGCCTACCGCGCCGCCTTTGAAAAAGCCGGCTTGGTTTTCAGCGGCCTCTCGCCCGACGGCAAACTCATCGAGCTGATCGAAATCCCCTCCCATCCTTTTTTTCTCGCCTGCCAGTTCCATCCCGAGTTTCAGAGCAAGCCCAACCATCCCCATCCGCTCTTCAAAGGCTTCATCGCCGCCGCCCTGGCCAAACTCCATCACGCTCCGGCGGGATGAAATAAGAATTGGAAATGAGAAAGCAGACAGCAGAAAGCTCCCAAACTCCCGCACCCCGCGCCGGTGTGAAAAGCCCGGTTTGATTCCCTTGTGCGCGTTTTGATCATCGGTTGCGGCTACGTGGGCCTGCCTCTGGGCGTGGAATTGATTCGCCAGGGCCACACCGTCTCCGGCCTCCGCCGCTCCCCCGCCGCCGCCGGGCCGCTCCGCGCCGCCGGCCTCCAGCCTGTCATCGCCGACATCACCCGGCGCGGCGACCTGGCCGCCCTGCCGCCCGCCTTCGACTGGGTTGTCAACACCATTTCATCCGGCAAGGGCGGCCTCGCCGAATATCAGGAGGTCTATTTCGAAGGCACCCGCAACCTGCTCCACTGGCTGGCCTCTTCCCCGCCAAAAAAATTCGTCCACGCCGGCAGCACCAGCGTCTATGGGCAGACCGACGCCTCCCAGGTCAAAGAAACCAGCCCCGCCGAACCCGCCACCGAAACCGGCCGCATCCTCGCCGCCGCGGAAAAGCTCCTGCTGGATTCCGCCCGCGAACATGGCTTTCCCGCCGTCCTTCTCCGCGTGGCCGCCATTTACGGCCCCGGGCGCGGCCATCATTTCCTGCAATACCTCAAGGACGAGGCCCGAATCCCCGGCCAGGGCGCGCGCTGGCTCAACATGATCCACCGCGAGGACGTCATTGGCTGCATCATCGCCGCCCTGCGGAGCGGCCGTCCCGGCGAAATCTACAACGCTGTGGATGACGAGCCGGTGCCGCAAATCCATTTCTTCCGCTGGCTTTCCGAGACGCTCGGCAAAAACATGCCGCCCTTCGTCCCCGAAGCCGCCGCCGCCAAGCGTGGTTCCACCAACAAAAGGGTCCTCAACCGCAAAATGAAAATGGAGCTGGGCTATCCGTTTCGTTATCCCACCTTCCGCCAGGGCTACACCGCCGAAATCAAGCGCCTGGAAGACGCGGGGTTGCTGTAGTATGCTCCCGTTATGAACCCTCGTCCGGTCGAACCCGTGCCGGCCTCCCGGCTTTTCGGAGGCTGCCGGTTGCGACGCTCTTTGGTCTGCTTGGCAGCTCTGGCCGCCCTGGTGGGAGCTTTTTATGCGGAAGAAGATTGGCGTGGCCGAAGAGATTGGAACCAATATCGGCAAGCCACCGAAGCGCGCGGAGAATCGCTTGATCTCAGGTTCTATATCCCGAAACCGGTGCCCGATGACCAGAATTTCTGCGCGACGCCGTTCCTCAAAGCGTTTTTTCAAACCAAATTACGCGGTCTCATTCTTACAAACGACCTCTGGTCCCGCGCGAACGCCCGTATCCCTGCAACCTACAGTCAAAAAGCCCGGGAGGACCGGGGCCACCGTCGTTTTACGGACCTGGTGGGGTGGCAACAGGCTTTTGCCGCGCTGCAAAATGGCCCATTGAAGGGAAGCCAGGAATTTGAAACGACCAATACCGGCCTCGCTGAGCGGGCGGCGGCCGCCCCGGCAGTTCTGGAAGGAATGGAACCAGACGCTGCCGTCTTTGCGGAACTTCGCGCGGCCAGCACCCGGACATATTCGCTTTGTCCCGTGGCTTACGACTTGGAAAATCCGTGGCCAATCTTGTGGCAATATGTGAGCGGGATGAAATACCTTTGCCAGCGCCTGGATTTGGAAGCTTGCGCGGAACTGGCGGCGGGGCAGACCGACCAGGCGCTGGCCGATGTGAAACTGAGCATTGCGCTGACCGACTCCCTTAAATCGGAGCCGTTTCTAATTTCATATCTGGTTCGGGTGGCTTGCTTTCCGATTGCGATTCAGGCGGTTTGGGAGGGTCTGGCCGAGCATCGGGGGACCGATGCCCAGTTGCAAGAACTCCAAGTCCGTTTCCTGTCCTGCGACTTTTTGGGCGATCTGGACCAGACTCTCAAGGAGGAACGCGCAGCCGGCGTTCTGTGGTGTGATCGGATCAAGAAGCAGGGGGTGCTGCTTGATGAGGATATGTGGTTTCGTGATTCCACCAGCGCCGCGCCACGCCGAAAGGACGTGTTCAAATGGTTCGGGTGGCTCATCCCGGCCGGATGGTATGATCAGGAGAAGTTGAATTATTGCAGGCAGCTCGAGGAGCCATCCGAAGGCGTCGTGGATTTTGGGGCGAAAAATGTTTCACCCCACAATTCACCATCGGATGCCGCCGCATCGCTCGATCAATTACGCAGCTCGGTTCTCAAAGCTACCCTTCACCACCGGCTCATAGCCGCGAGGCTTTTGTACCTTGGACCTGTCCTGGCCAAGGCCGCCATTACCCAGACAATCGCCAATCAGGCCGCGCTGGCCTGCGCCTTGGAAAGATACCGCCTGGCCAATGGACAATTCCCCGAAACGCTGGAGGCGCTGGCGCCGCAGTTCATTTCCCGCCTGCCCAACGACGTGATCGGCGGCCAGCCCTACAAATATCGCCGCACCGGGGACGGCCAATTCGTTCTCTATTCCGTCGGCTGGAACGAAAAGGACGACGGCGGCGTGCCGGGCACGACTTTGTTCGACCAGACGCAAGGCGACTGGGTCTGGGATTACCCCGAATGAAATTTCAATCGCGCTCGCGGTCGAAGAGCATCATTTCTGCAAAGGCCTTTTTCGGGTAACCAGCTTTCGACCACGAATGAGTTCGCGTGTTGTAACTCCATCCGCGCCGTTCCAGTTGTTTGGCAAATTCTTCACGATCCAGATTCAAACAACTCAACGCCCGGCGACGCCACAATTCAATGACCAATCGGTTGAATAAAGCCTCGCTGGTAAAACTGGTTGCCTCATTGTTCAGGCAAGCGTCGAAAACCTCCGAAAGTATGACGGCTGCGTCTCCATCCGCACTGGTTTTTTCCAACTTCCTGGTCTTGGGAATCTTGGCCGGCTTGTAAAATGTCAAAATCATTTCTCCCGCCAGCACGCTCGCGGAATTCTTTTTTTTGTGCATTGACCAGATCACATCGCCCGTTTGGGTGATGGCGGCCTTGAGTTCTCCGCCGCAGTCATAAGCGGTTTCCAGAATGGTGGCAAAGTAACTCGTGTCCCAGTGTTGGGAGACAATGGAAACCCAACGGTCCGGCTTCAAAAGGCGGAACGAGGTTTTGATGCTGCGCGCCAGGCTTTGTTTGTAATGTTCCTCAGTGTGCTCGCGCTCTCCGCCGACTATGGTTTCCTGCTCTCGCGCTTCATCCGCGATGGGGAAACCAAGCCAGTGATTCCACAAGATCGAAAGGTCAAGATAACTGATGAAGGCCCCGTAGGGCGGATCGGTAAAGATGTAATCCACGCTGCCGGGTCTGATAACCTGGTCCAGCGTCGCCGCGTCGTGCGCCAAGACGCGGGAATTGGTTTTGCTGTCCAAGTTGAGCGAGCCGCCCGAGGGCCGTTCCCGGTAATCCCGCAGTCGCAAAACTTCCTCCTTTGCCGCCAGCACGTTGACGAAGCGGCCAAGAAAAGTCTCCCAAATCGGAAGCTCCACGGATTGCGCCGCCAGTTTATAGCGATAGATGCTGAATATACTCGAGCCGCCCCGGCTTTCAGCGCGGCCTTTGGCGGAAAGAAATGTTTTATTCAGTTTGGCAACGGAAGCCGACCAGGCCAAGAGCAACAAGTCGCGGATCACGCCAGTTTCACGATCAATCGCTTGTTTGATCAAGGCCAGTCCGGCCAACTGGCGGGGCGTGAACATGTCGTAATAAAAATCGGCGTCCGAATTGCGCGGCAACCGGATGTTTTCCGGCAGGGGGAGTTTCTTCAGCAGTTCTTTGGCGATGGTCTCGTCCTTTTCGATTTCGTGAATTGCCTTGGAGCAATTTTGTTCCACGCGCTCAAACGCCTGGCGCAGCGGCGCGGTGGAAGGCAGCGTAGTATCGGCGATATTGCGCGCGATAAAATTTGCGAACGGATTCAGGTCATTTTGAATGGCGGAACGGCCCAGCAAAAAAGCCTCAATGGCCGTCACGCCCGTGCCGCCAAACGGATCCAGCACCACGTCTCCTTCTTGGGAATATCGTTCGATGTAGGCGCGCACCACATTGGCGGGACACCGGGTGAAATAAGGATGCACCCCGTAATGCCGCACGAATTCCTGCCGCGCGGCGGGAATGGCCTCCAGAATTGGTTCGATGCAGGCGCGAATTGTGAATTTAGGGGACAAATTCGGCGGTTCCATTGCCTTGGAAATCAAAGCGCGCATAGCCAGCGCGTGATTGATGCAATCTGATTCTCGTCTGTCAAATTTGCGGCGTTTTCCAAACCACCATCCTTGAGCAAAGTCCAGATTTCAGAGGCCATTTTGGCTTCGATGGCGGCGCCAATAAAAAATGTGCATGGCCTTTGCCTCTTTTTTGCAAAAGCCGCATTGATTCTATTGAGGGCGGACCGAGCAGTTTTCCAATGTTCATCAGCGCCCGCGGGATCGATTCCTCCCTTTAACTCTCCCAACGCAAGGTACGCGCCGGGTCTTCGATAAACGCCGGGAGAAATTTGCGCGGCGGCGCAATCAAAAAGAGAAAGATCCACGTTATTTCGCACGATGGGAACCTTCAGATTGTATATCAAGGTTCGATGGCCCTTCTCGGAGACCCACGAAAGCCCATGAAGACCAAGCTCAATATCAGTATCATCGTTCGGAAGGTCAGACCACACCTTCGTCTCGGTGTGAAGCCACTGGCAGGATTTTCCTGCCAGCTTAAAGTGGGCGATGAGCGACCGCGTCAGCTTCTTCTGCGCCATAAATCCGCCAATATTTCGCATGGACCCGCCCAGCGTGTCGCCTCGCGTCAGAAGAAAACGAAAAACAAGTTCCTCTACAAAGTTCGCTCCTGCCGGTTCAAGGAATGTTTTGATCAGCCCTCTGATGGCCTCGGCCTTATCTGTGGCCTCCAGATGATTGGTGGCCTTGTCCGAAACTCCGGCGGCGGTCAACAGCGCTGCTTGAATTTCGGAAATCGCCAGCAAGTCCTTGGGGGTTGATGCCTTGGATGCCGCAGCCTTCAAGGCGCGCGCCATCGCGACAAACGGAGTGGCTCTTCGGTTTTTTTCGAGAGCCAGTGCCACAAAACCAGCGCGAACCGCTTCATACGGTGTTTCCAGGTCTTTGGATGATTTGAGGTGTTCCCTGTAAAAGTTGCTCATTTCCTCATGTCTTTCGCCAGATATAAACGCACTTCCTGAGCGGTTCGCGCCCATGCGCTCCCATTTGCTGGCTGCTGTTTCCTTTGCCATTCGGCAAAACCAAAATGTGTTCCACGTCAAATCCCAGGTGTTCGGCCAACTCCGAGAGAATAATATCCACCGAAATACTGGCGCCCGCATAACGCACGTTGTCATTTACCATGATGAGTGGCGCTCCCTTTTTCAGAACGCGAGCGGACTCTGCGATGACGCAGGCCATTTCGTAAAAGTAACCCCTTACCATTCGCGCGATCCCATTATTGTTGAGGAGATTCAACTCTTTCAGCCATTCGAGGTAAGTGAGAATCGCTTGCAATAATTCATGAGCATCCGCGCAGGAGACTGGAACCTGCCAGTTTGGATTCAGGGCAATCAGGTCCTTCGCCCTGTTTTCCACCGTGCAGCTGAGCATCTCCTGCCTCAACTTCGCCAAAGCCTCTTCACCCACCCCAAGCAGCGCCAGTTCCAGCGCGTAAGTGCGGGTGTAATCGTAGCGATTGCAATAAGGCGGTGAAGTGATGAGGCAGTCGTACGAGCCGGCTTCAAGCTGCGGCATGATTTCCAGGCAGGAACCGCTGTGCAGGCGAATCTCCGTGCGTTTGCGAGGACTTGCGAACAAATCGTTCGGCACGCCGCTATCCTTTAAGTCTGTGACTATCTGGTGCAGCTTGTCTGTGATGGCCTCGTCAAAATTGAGGATGACCCCCTTGTCAAATCGCTTCTTTCCCTGGCGTCTTCCTGAGCGATAGTCCCAACGCAGATATTGCCCGTCCTTTCGGGTAAAACTAATCGCTTCAACAATACAGAGAAGGGCAAATAGCAAAACCGCTTTCACGCGGGCTGGTTCATTATCTGACGCGCTCAGGAATCTTCCAAGCCCGCGGGCGGTTTCCGCGGGATAAGCGCCCCGCGTAATCCGAAGCTCCAAAGGCGGCTTTTGGTTGGGATGGCCCACCCACGGCTTTCTATGCAGCCAGTGCTCGAGCCGCGCGATGTCTGCGGCGTCCAATTCCCAATCAATCAGTTGCTTTGTGTCAATAATTCTCTGGCCGATGGGCAAAAGTTCTATGCCCTCGGCCGCGAGACCAAATCCACCGGCCGTAAACAAGGCCGTCCCGCTCCCGGCGAAGGGGTCCAGGAGTATTCCGCTCTTAATGCGAAAGCGGTTATAAAGATACTCCAGCAATCCGGCGGAAAAAGCTTCCTTGTATTTGAACCAACGATAAACCGCCCTTGTTTTATTCGCTTGAAAGCTCACCAGAGAACGGGAAAGCGCCGGCTCCATCACCAGCTTTTGTTGCCACCGCCTCATTGCCTCTGCGTCCAGCTTCTCAATTTTTCTGAGACCCGCCGAATCCAAAGGGACCTTGGCCGCGTCGGCATCGTCGGGCGCGCCAAAGGCCGCGCCCTCCAAAACTGCGCGTTCTTCAAATACTTCTTTTAGATTGCTTCCCATCAAACAAGCTCCTCAGTCTCCCCGGAATCGGTGCGCGTATGGCGCCCCTGCGCACCATCCATAGATCACCGCGGGTTTTTCAATTTGCCTCTGCACTTGATCTGGCAATGACCAATTGCGAAATGGGATTATCACAGGCCCAAGGTCTTTTGGAAGCTCAATCATCAATCGGCTCAAGGTGCAGGCGCGCCTGACCGCTCCGCCCTCAAATCTCCAGCACCGTGATCTCCGGGCGGCAATTGAACCGCACCGGCGTCCCGCTCCATCCGATGCCCGGATTGACATACAACGGCCCCGCCGGCACCCGGAACAGCCCCAGGTCATATTTCCCCACCCAATACGGCAGCAGCAGCGCCCCATAAAACGGCAACCGCACCTGGCCCCCGTGCGAATGGCCCGCCAGGATCAGATCATACTTCTCCCCCGCCAGCCCGCCCGCAAACATCGGGTAGTGCATCAGCAGGATGCTTTTGCCCCCCAAAACCGGCGCGAACGCCGGCGGCCGACCCCGCAGGCAAGTCGCCCCGCTGATGTGGATTCTCCCGTCCGGTGTGGCCGTCTGCCGGTCGAGCACCCACGCGCCGCCCGTCGCCGCGAAGCACCTGCCAATCTGTCCGAAATCCGCCTTGCTGTCATAATCATGATTCCCCGGCACGCCATACATTGGCGCTTTGATCTTGGCCAACCCCTCCAGCGCTTCGGGCAGAAACTGCGCGTGCTCCACCAAATCCCCTGTGAAACACACCACCTCCGGCGATAGGGCGTTGATCTTGCGCACCACCGCTTCCAGCACAGCCCGGTCCCCCTTGTGATGCAAGTCGGTAAAATGAACCACCCGACAGCCCGGTTTGGCCTCGCTCAGCCGGAGCTTGCGCACATGCAGCCGCTCCGTTTCCACCCAGGACGCTTCGGCGTACGCCAGTCCCGGCGCGGCCAGGACCGAATACAACAAAAACCGCCTGCGGCTGATCTTCTCGAATTTCATCGAATCAATTCACCTTTCATCATATCAAAGGGGCGGCGCGCTGGCCAGTTCTTTCCCAGGCGCCGCCGCAAGACGCATGAACATTATAACCGACCCCCGTTGCGCCGAGTATTCCACCCCCGGCCATCCCGAATGCCCCCGGCGCGTCATCGGCGCCCACGAAGCCATCCAATCCAACCTCACCCTGCCGATCACCTGGGCCGAACCACTGCCCGTGGAGGACGCCATCCTCCTCCGCGCCCACACCCCGGAGCACCTCCAGCGCCTGGAAATTCCTTTGGACATGGACGCCGACACCCCGGCCTATCCTCAAATTGCCGCCCACGCCCGCCGTTCCGTGGGCGCCGCCTTGCAGGCCTTGCGCCTGGCGCGCGCCGGCCAGATGGCTTTCAGCCTGATGCGTCCGCCGGGCCACCATGCCACCCGCCAAACCGCCATGGGCTTTTGCTACCTCAACTCCATCGCCATCGCCGCCCTGGCGGCGCGCGCGGAAGGCTGCCGCCGCGTGGCCGTTCTTGATTTCGACGTCCACCACGGCAACGGCACCGAGGACATTCTCCTGGACCAGCCGGGCTGCGCCTTCATTTCCGTGCACCAATCCCCCTGCTATCCCGGGACGGGCCTGGCCGATCGCGGCGCCAATTGTTTCAACTTCCCCGTCCGTCCCGGCGTCCCCAGGCGGGAATATCGCGCCGCCTTGGAAAGGGCTTTCGAGCGATTAAGGCAATTCCAGCCCGACCTGGTCGCCGTCTCAGCCGGCTTCGACGCCTATCGCGGCGATCCGCTAGCCAGCGGCTCCCTGGAGGCGGAGGACTATCAGTGGCTGGGTCAAACGGTGCGCCAAATGCAAGCTCCCGCCTTCAGCATTTTGGAAGGCGGTTACAGCGACGCCTTGCCCCAATTGATCCTCGCCTACCTCTCCGGCCTGATCTCCTGACCTCAATCCTTATCCTAATCCCAATCCTAATCCTAATCCTAATCCCCGCGCTGCCGCCTTGTCGAAACCGCCCCCGGATGCCATGATAGGACTGTTTGAAAATCCTTGTCGCCATGACCGGGGCCAGTGGAGCCATCTACGCGCAGCGCCTGCTCGACAATCTGGATCCGCGCCTGCACGAAATCCATGTCATCGTCAGCAACTACGCCCAGGCGGTGCTGGCCGAGGAACTCCCCGGCGGCCTGCGGCTGCCCGCCGGTGTCAAGACGCATGGCCTCAAAAGCATGAACGCCCCCTTTGCCAGCGGCTCAAACCCGGTTGATGCCATGGTCGTGATCCCTTGCACCATGGGCACGCTGGGCCGCATCGCCCACGGCTTGAGCGAAGACGTCCTCCTGCGCGCCGCCGACGTGGTGCTCAAGGAGAAGCGCAAGCTCATTCTCGTCCCGCGCGAAACCCCCTTGAGCCTGATTCACGTCAGGAACTTCGAACTCCTGCTCCTGGCCGGCGCGGTCATTCTCCCCGCCAACCCCTCCTTCTACCATCATCCCTCCCGCATCGAACAAGTAGTTGACAGCGTGGTGGGCCGCGTGCTCGATCACCTGCCGGTCCCCCACCAACTGACTCCGCGCTGGAAAGACGAGTTGGAATAAGAGGCTCCAAGATGCTCTTCCCCGCCATCCGCAAGTTCAGCCAGTTCATCAAGCTTTCGCACACCGTCTTTGCCCTCCCTTTCGCCCTGGCTTCGATGGCCGTCGCCGCCCGCCGGCGCCACGGCTGGCCCGGCTGGCGAACCTTCCTCCTAATTTTGGCCGCCATGGTCTGCGCGCGCGCTTGCGCCATGTCCTTCAACCGCATCGCCGACCGCGATTTTGACCGCCAAAACCCCCGCACCGCCGCGCGCCATCTGCCCGCCGGGCAGATTTCCCTCCTCGCCGCCTGGTCCCTCTGCCTCTTCGGCGCCACGGGCCTGGTGGCGGCGAGTTGGTGCATCAACGACATCTGCTGCGCCCTTTCCCCGGTCGCGTTGATCATCATCTGCTTCTATTCGCTCACAAAACGCTTCACCGACTTCAGCCACGTGTTCCTTGGCGTCGCCCTGGCCCTCGCCCCCATTGGCGCATGGCTGGCCGTGAAGGGGAATTTTCATTTCTTCCCCGACGGCTTGAGCCTGGAGAACAGCGCCATCCTGCCCTTGCTGCTCGCCGCCGGCGTCGTCTTCTGGCTCATCGGATTCGACCTCATCTACGCCTTGCAGGATTACGAATTTGACCGTCAGCACGGCCTCCATTCGCTGGTCGTGCGCTGGGGCGTCAACCATGCCCTCTCCGCGGCCTTCCTCTCGCACATGATCATGTGGATGATCCTCATGGCCTTCGGCCTGCTGGCCCGTTTTCGCCTGGCCTACTATGTCGGCCTGCTCTTTATTCTCGCCTGTCTTGTGCTGGAACACTGGCTGGCCCGCCGCCGCAGTTTGAACTGGATCAACAACGCCTTCTTCCGCCTCAACGCCCTCATCAGCGTGGTCTTTCTGGTCGTGACTCTGACCGAAATTGTGTTTCCATGGTTTCCAATTAGACGGTGAACCTTTCTCTCCAACACAGCGGCTTGGGCGACCTTTACGAAAAGGCTGCCGCCGGACGGCGCGTCTCCGAGGAGGACGCGCTGCGCCTTTTCGAGAGCCGCGACCTCAACGCCCTGGGCGCCATCGCCAGCATGGTCTGCCGCCGCAAGAACTCCGACCGCGCCAGCTACATTCTCAACCGCTACATCAATTATTCCAACTACTGCGTCCTCAGTTGCCAGTTTTGCGCCTTCGCCCGCAAAAAACGTGACGCCGACGGTTTCCAGCTCACCACCGGGGAAATTGTTCAGAAGGCCCGCCAGGCCCTCGACCTGGGCATCACCGAACTTCACATCGTCGGCGGGCTGCACCCTTCCCTTCCTTTCACATTCTACACCGATATGCTCCGCGCCCTCCGCGCGCTCGATCCCCGCCTCCAATTGAAATGCTTCACCGCCATTGAAATCCTCCACCTTGCCTGGCTCGCCAAAAAATCCGTCCCCCAGACTCTCGCCGAATTGCGCGACGCCGGCCTGGATTCCCTGACCGGCGGCGGCGCCGAAATCTTTCGCAAGGAAATCCGCTCCCAAATCGCCCGCGGCAAGGAATCCGCCGAAGAGTACCTGGACGTTCACCGCGCCTGGCACCAACTGGGCCGACGGAGCACCTGCACCATGCTCTTTGGCCACGTTGAATCCCTGGCCGACCGCGTGGATCACCTCCGCTGGCTCCGCGGCCTCCAGGATGAAACCCACGGCTTCACCGGCTTTGTCCCGCTCCCCTACCAGCCTGACAACAACGGCATCCCGGTCCAGTTCCCTCCCACCGGCTTTGATTCCCTGCGCACCATTGCGGTGAGCCGCATTTACCTCGATAATTTCGACCACATCACCGCCTACTGGGTCGGCATGGGGTTGAAGCTCGCCCAAGTCGCCCTGAACTACGGCGCCGACGATTTGCACGGCACCATCCTCGAAGAGAACATCTTCCACATGGCCGGCGCAAAATCCCCACAGCTCCAGACTGAGGCCGACATGATTAAAGCCATTCGCGAAACCGGACGCACTGCCGTCCAGCGCGACACTTTTTATCGCCCCATTAAAGTCTGGGACGCTCCGCCCCCCGGCGAACCCGCCCCCGTCTCCGAAGCCTCAAAAATTTTGCAAGACAACCTTGCTTCCGCCTGAACAACTCTTTGGCCCATGAACGATAACGCCTCCCAACCCCGTCTCCTCACCCCCGAACCCGCGGAGGAACTGGCCCGCCGCGTCGAACGCGAAGCCCGCTCCACCCTCCTCCAACGCGAGAAAGAATTGGAAAACCCGCTCGCCCCCTTCCGCGTCGGCTCCGTCCCCTATCTCAACGCCGTCCCCCTGACCCGCGGCCTGGAAGACCAGATTCTTTTCCTCCCCCCCTCCGATCTGGCGCGCCT
>JBEKOF010000041.1:0-23610 GCA_049522055.1 Verrucomicrobiota bacterium
ATCAGCAAGTGCCGGCCATACGACTGCTCCCGCGCTGGGGTAGCTTACGTTACGAAGTGCCTGAGCCAAGGGGCTTGGGGCGCGAATGATTACGAGTTGAGAAAGTTCAACTTGGCCGACAGGGTGACTCTGTCCAGGTCTGTGTTCCGGGTGATTCGGAGCTTGGATCGCATGGGGGCAGACGCCGTAGCGCGCACATGTGATAAAGACGGGCTTTCGATGAGGAAGCAACCGGCAGCGCAGGCTTAGACCAGCCTCCCATGTGCTATGCCGCAAGGCCGGTGCATGGATTACGGGGCCGTAAACGCGACTATCTCGCCGGTTAAAACGCGGTCTTACTGCCGCGCATGTGAAAGAATTCAAGGGCCCCAGGGGGTGGGCGGGCCAGCGCGGAGCGCTGCCCGCCCGCCCCCTGGGTGGCTTGAAGGACTTCGTGTGCCTTGAGGGTACTGGGGTCTTCGGCGGAAAGGAAAGGTGAAGCTTATGTGGGTCGCGTTTAAGAATGTCGAAACGGGAACAGTTCACGCGGTATCGTTGCCAGCGGGGATGAGTCCTCACGGATTTGCGATGGATTGGCCGCTGGCAGAAACGAAGGAGCCGTTGACTTGCTACCTGTGTTTGCAGTTCGCGTTCCGGTGGCGCCATCAAGATGCCGGGTTGGAAGCCATGTTGCCCGGTGAGGTAGAGGTGGCGTCCAGGAATGGCGGTGCGGGAATTGCGGCATCCCGGTCGGTCAATGGCGTTTGTGAGCAAAGGAAATAGCAGTATGATCGACACTTTGACGGAAAACGCGAGCGGGGAGCGGGGTTTCCTGGATGAAAAGCAATTGCTCGCGAAATTGCCGATCAGCCGCCGGACATTGGGCAACTGGAAAACCTCCGGGGTCATCCCGTATATCAAGATCGGCAGACGTTGCCTTTACGACTGGCCAAGTGTGCAAGGCGCTCTATTGCGCCGACAGAGAGGTGGGCAGTGAGCATGGGAAGCCATCCCCTGAGCCTGTTCGCTTCCGTTGCCATTGGGAAGGCGCTTGAATCATCGCAAGGGTGTTCATCGTTTTAGGTCCTGCCGCTCTTTGCGGCCGGACCTTTATTGGGTCGGGCATGGAAACCGATTTCGCGGCGCGGCGGTTCTGGCGGTGTCATCAGTTCCCGTATGGCGGCAACGATTTCTTTGATCTTCTCGGTGTTCTCGCTGGTGGCGCGTCCCAATTCCTCAATCCTGCGGGCCAGGGCGTCCATTGAGACGGCCAACCGTGACAAGCGGACGAACGTTTGCACGACAACGACGCTCATCTGAATGGCGCGGGGACTGCGGAGAACGTTTGCGGCCATCAACGCCCCGTGCTCGGTGAAGGCATAGGGCAGATACTTCAAGTGCTTCCCGCGCCGTGAATCCGGGACCGCTTCGTTTAAGGTCACAATTTGTGACCGGTTCGGGTCAGGCTCGATTAAGGTCACAGATTGTGACCTTAAAGCGTCGGCTTCCTCCTTGGTGGCCCGGAATACGAATTCTTGGGGAAACCGTTGCATGTTGCGCTTGACGGCCTGATTCAGCGCCTTCGTGGACACGCCGTAGAGTTCGGCGAGGTCGCGGTCAAGGATGACTTTGCGCCCGCGAAGCAGGTGAATTCTTCCCTCGACGGTAGTAACGGGCAACATTGTTTGGAGTTTTTTCGATTTCATGGCGATTATCAGGGGTTGGCGGCGGGTTGAAGAGCGATCACGTTTCCGGGCTGCGCCGGGGAGACGGCAAACCAAGCCTCCCCCTGCTGCCGCGTGAGCAAGCCCTTGTAATTCTTATGCACCATTTGCGGGCTGTTTCCCGCCAGCTTGGCCGTCAACCCTTCGTCCGCGTGCATCGCGTAATGGCTGGAAATGTAGCTGTGTCGCAAACCATTGCGCCGATGCTTGATTTTCAGGTCGTCACGCAGGCGGGCAAACTTTTCGTGAAACTTCTTGTATCCCTGTGTCCAAATCGCCCCGGCACGCCCGCGATATGGCTCAAGCCACTGGCCCAGGCTGGCGCCGACTTCAATTAAGCGGCGGCTGCGCGTTTTAGCTTTGAGCGCGCCAACTTCTATATGCCCGGCCACCCTGAAAACGTCTGCCCAATCAAGGCGCATGATTTCCTTTTCCCTCAGTCCAGCCAGCCCGGCCAGGGCGATAACGGGCTGGAGGTCGGGGGCGGCGGCTTCGAGCATGGAGCGCAATTCGGAAGCGGAATAGCAGTCAATTATCTCCGGGTCTGAATTTTCGTGCTTCAACTGGCTGGATTCGAGCAGCCGGTGTGTGGGCGCGATGAAGTCCTGCTCCGCAGCCCACGCCAAAAACATTTTCACCACCCCGCGCCGCTCGTTTCGCGTTTTGGGCGCGGCCTTGGCAAACCGCCCCAAGTAGGCGTCAAGGTGCTGTTTGGTCAAATCGCACACGGCAAGGCCCGGAAAGGTTTTTGCGAATTCGCGCAGCCAATACCCGGTGTTCCGCCAGTGGTCAAAGCTTAACTGCGGTCTGCGGCCTTCCGCGGCAACGGTTTTGCTCTTGCGAAAGGCGATGAATTGCTCTATCCCTTCATGCAAATTGATGCGTTTAACCGTGAGAACAGAACTCAAAAAGCCGTCAACGGCTTCGTGCAGGGTGTGGCCATTCAGCTTTTTGGCCGACTCGCAGAATTCCGCCACAGCCGCCAGCAGGGAAAGCTTGCGCCCGGTGTCCTGCCGGAAGGATTGGAGCATTTCCAGCGCGGCCAGGGCGTCATTGGCCTGTGCGGAAGTCAGGGCGGCGGCTTGGCTGCCATTGGATATATCGCGGGCGAGCGCATCAGCGGCGGTCTTTGCCTCACTGTATGTGCGATAACTCGTCATTCGGCGCTTGCCGGCCACGTACGCGCAGACCCGGTAGAACGGGTAAGCCTTCGACTTGCCGTAAATGGTGGCCAGCAACTTGTTCCGGTGCTTTATGCGTTTTGGGAATTTCACGCTTTGTTGTTCGGATTCGGGCACATTCTGTGCGGAATCTGTGTCAGTTCGGGCCAATTCTCCATTTTTCAAGGGGAAAATGGCTGCCCGACATGGATTTGAACCATGACAAACAGATCCAGAGTCTGCTGTGCTACCGTTACACCATCGGGCAAGCCAACCTGGAGAGATTAGGACCTTTCCACGCAGAGTCAAGCGATTGCCGTTGGCAGACTGTGAGCCTTTGATCTTAACGCCCATGCCGCAACAATACCGCCTCATTTTAAAGCATGTTGATCAGCCGGGCTACACGACGGACATCGCCTGTTATTTGCGTCATGGCGGCTATGAAGCGCTGAAAAAAGCCATGGCGCTGCCAGGGAAGCAATCGCCCGACGGAAAAAAAATCACAGCCCAGGAGCAGATTCGCGAGGAGGTGAGAATTTCCGGTCTGCGGGGGCGCGGCGGCGCGGGGTTCTCCTGCGGGTTGAAGTGGTCGTTTGTGGATCGGCGCGGCGGGAAACCGATTTACCTGATCTGCAACGCGGACGAGTCCGAGCCGGGGACATTCAAGGACCGGCAGATCCTCTACAAGGACCCGCACCAGTTGATCGAGGGCATGATCATATCCTGCTTCGCCAACGATGTGCATCTGGCTTACATCTATATCCGGGGCGAAATGCCGGACGGCGCCCGCCTCCTCAAAACCGCGCTGGGGGAAGCGCGCGCCAGGAATTTCCTGGGCAGGAACATCCTCGGCCTGGGCTACGATTTGGAAATCCACGTACATCGCGGCGCGGGGGCCTACATCTGCGGCGAGGAAACCGGCTTGATCGAATCTCTGGAAGGCAAGCGCGCCTATCCGCGCATCAAGCCGCCGTATTTCCCGGCCGTGCTGGGCCTCTACCAATGCCCGACCATTGTGAACAATGTGGAGACGCTGGCCGCGGTCAAACACATCGTCCAGATGGGGGGCGGCGAGTACGCCAAGCTCGGCTCCCCGAACAACACGGGCACGCGCATCGTGAGCGTCAGCGGGCAGGTGCGGAGGCCGGGTTACTTTGAGATCGAGGTGGGCAAGGCGACGCTGGGCGAGCTTATATTCGACGGGAATTTTGCCGGCGGCCTGCGCGAGGGCCGAAAACTCAAGGCGGTCATCCCCGGCGGGTCCTCAGCCAAAATTTTCAAAGCCGGCGAAAAATTCAAGGTCAAGAAAAAGGCCGCCGACGGGCAGATGGCCGCCGTGGAAGTGGACCTGCTGGACCTTCCATACGATTTTGATTCCCTGCAAAGCGCCGGCACGATGTCCGGTTCTGGCGCGATCATTGTGATGGATGACACGGCCGACATGGTCGCCGCCCTGGCGAACCTGGCGGATTTTTACGCGCATGAAAGCTGCGGACAATGCACGCCCTGCCGGGAAGGCTCGCTCTGGCTGAGCAAGGCGCTGCATCGGCTGGCGCATGGCCAGGGCCGGCCGGAGGATGCCGACTACCTTCTGCACATCGCGCAAAACATCCAAGGCCGGACGATCTGCGCGTTTGGCGAGGCCTGCGCCTGGCCGGTGCTGAGTTTTGTGGGCAAATTCCGGGAGGAATTCGAGGCGCGCGGGGCCGCCGGCCAAAGCAAGGCCGCCGGCGCAGGCGCCGGCCGGGACCTGAAAATTGCGGCCAGCCCGCAAGCGTGACATTGCCATGCCGCAACTCTACGAATATTTTGGATTGGCCGTGTTCTTTTATACGAATGAACACGAGCCGATTCACTTTCACCGCAGATTTCAAGGTTGTCACGCGCGGGCGGAGATTATTTTGAAAGACGGCAAAGTATTGGTGCGAGCGAAGGCCGACGACATCGTCCGCAGGTGGGTTGAGTACTTTGTGATGAAGAAGCACAACACGCCTGAGGTCATTACCAAGAAGTTGAAATGAAAGCGCAAACGAAAACCTATCTGGCAATTTCGGAGGCGAGATATGTCTCCGGCTACAAAATTCGCCTGACCTTCAATGATGGCACGGTGCGGATCATGGATTTCGAGCCGTTCTTGCGCAAGTCCAGCAACCCCGACATCACACAATATCGGCAGTTGCGGAAATTCAAAAGCTTCCGGTTGGATTACGGCGATTTGATGTGGGGCGATTACGAAATGATCTTCCCAATTGCCGATTTGTACCGAGGAGAGATTTGATATGTCCACTGCCACGACAACTGAACCAAAGGCCGCGCCGCCGCCGGTCGAGAAGATCCAGATCAAGGTGGATGGGCGCGAGATCGAAGCGCCCAAGACGATGCCGGACTGGCAGGGCAAGCCCCAGGCCACGACCATGCTGCAAGCTTGCGCGCTGGCGGGCGTGGAGGTCCCGCACTATTGCTATCACCCCAAACTGCCCGTCGCCGGCAATTGCCGGATGTGCCTGGTGGAATTCGGCACGCCAGCCATCGGCCCCGACCGCAAGCCTATTCTCAACCCGGATGGCACGCCGCGAATACTCCGCGCGGTATTGCCGTACGAACCCGGCACCCCGCGCGGCGCCATTGCTTGCGCCACCCCCATTTCGCCGGGGATGGAGATTTATCCAGGTTCGGCGGCGACCAAACAAATGCGGGAGGCGGTGCTCGAATCGCTCCTGATCAATCATCCGCTGGACTGCCCCATCTGCGACCAGGCCGGCGAATGCAAGCTCCAGGAGTATTCCGTGCAGTACGGCCAGGCGGCGAGCCATTTTGCGGAGGAGAAGGTGCATAAGCCCAAGCAGGTGGATCTGGGTCCGCGCATTGTGCTGGACGATGAGCGCTGCATTTTGTGCTCCCGCTGCATTCGTTTCACCCGCGACATCGCCGGGGACGACGCGCTGGGTTTCGCGGAGCGGGGCAGCCACAGCACGCTCACCCGCTATCCTGGGAAGAAGTTTGACAACAACTACACGCTCAACACGGTGGATATTTGTCCGGTTGGGGCGTTGACCTCCAAGGATTTTCGATTTCAGATGCGCGTCTGGTTTCTGCGGGAGAGCAAGAGCGTCTGCACCAGTTGCGCGACCGGCTGCAACATCGTGATGGGTTCCCGGGAGGACAAGGTTTATCGCTACGAGCCGCGGGAGAACGAGGCCGTGAACTCCTGCTGGATGTGCGACCAGGGCCGGCTCAATTACAAATGGATCAACCGCGCGGACCGCCTCACCCAGGTTCAGGGGACCAGATTTCAAACGCAGGCGTCGCACCGGGTGTGGACGGAAGTGTTGAGCGAGATTGGGAACATCCTGCTGGAGGCGCCGCCCGGGTCCCTCGCCATCATCGCCTCCGCGCGGCAGACCAATGAGGAGTTGTATTTGCTGCAGAAGCTTGCCGTGAGATTTGGCGCCATGACCGATTCGGTTCCGCGCACGGGCCAGGCGGACGGGCTGTTGGTCAGCGCCGACCTGAACCCGAACAGTGCCGGAGTCATTTTGACCGGTTTTGCGCCCGCGCCGCCCGGCTCCAATCTTGCGAAGATTGCGGAGGGCATCCGCCGCGGCGGCATCAAGACATTGCTTGTGTTTGGCGAAGATGTCACCAAACATGGCCTTGGCGCGGATTTGCTGGGCCGGCTGGAGACGCTGATCGTGAGCGACATTCTGCCCAATGCGACCACCGAGCGGGCGCATTATCTGCTGCCGGGTTGCGCGCATGCGGAGAAGCGCGGGAGTTTCGTCAATGGCAAAGGCCGGGTGCAGCGGTTCATGCAGAACATCCAGCCCAAGGGCCAGTCGCGGCCGGAATGGGAAGTGCTGCACGAACTGGCCCGCGGTTGCTGCGGCCAGGAGGCCTGCATCGGAATTGAAGGGCTGTTCCATCAGATGGCGGCAGAGGTGCCGGCCTTCAAGGGATTGACCTGGGCGGCGCTGGGCGACCTGGGGGTGACGGTGTGCATGTGAAATTATAAGGCGAATCGTGATTACGTGGTTTAACAACTTGAGTCCAGCGAGCCAATTTCTGCTCATCAGCAGCCTGAAGGTGGTGGGGGTCTTTGCGGTGGTGATGCCGTTTGTGGCGTATGCGGTGTATGCGGAGCGGAGGATTGCGGCGTTCATTCAGGACCGTCTGGGTCCCAATCGAGTTGGGCCGCTGGGCCTGCTCCAGCCTGTGGCCGACGGGGTGAAGTCCTTCCTGAAGGAGGATTTCACGCCGGCGCATGTGCGGAAGGCCTATTTCTGGCTCGCGCCGATGATTGTGATGATTCCATCGCTGCTGGTGCTGGCGGTGATTCCGTTCGGTTCGACGCTGGGCCGGCAGAAGATGGTGATTGCGGATTTGAATGTGGGGATTCTTTATACCTTTGGCATAGTTTCTCTGGGGGTCTATGGAATTGTGCTGGCAGGCTATGCTTCCAATTCCAAGTATCCATTTCTGGGAGGGATTCGTTCCAGCGCGCAGATGATTTCCTACGAGATTGCGATGGGGATGTCGGTCATTCCGGTGTTTCTGTGGACGGGGGATTTGAACCTCAGCCGGGTGACGGCCTACCAGGCCGATTATGGATGGCTGCTCTGGCATGCGCCGGTTTCGTTCGTGATTTTTTTCATTGCGGCGTTTGCGGAGACCAACCGCCTGCCCTTTGACCTGCCGGAATCCGAGCAGGAGTTGGTGGCCGGCTACAACACCGAGTACAGCTCGATGAAATTCGCCCTGTTCTTTATGGGAGAATACGCGAATATGATTGCGGTTTCATCCATGATGGTGACCTTGTTTTTGGGGGGGTGCACGCTGCCTTGGGCCGGGTTGAACAACGTGGCCGATCCGTCCATCGGGATCGGGGTGCTGCAGATCGGGATTTTTTTGGCGAAGGTGATGGGGTTGATGGGGATATTCATCTGGGTGCGCTGGATGTGGCCGCGTTTCCGCTACGACCAGTTGATGAATTTGGGGTGGCGCGCCCTGGTGCCGCTGGCGCTGGCCAACATCGTGGGGACGGCGGTGTGGATCTGGATCATCCATTGAGAAACGGATGGAATTGAAATGATTGTAAAGCGAACCAAATTGAACCTGGCGGAGCGATTTTACGTGCCGGCGGTCGTGGACGGGATCAGAATCACGGTGGCCCACTTCTTCAAGAAGAAAGTGACGATGCAGTATCCGGAGGAAAAATGGAGCGTCCCCGCAGGCTACCGCGGCGCGCCCTATCTGGTGAAGGACCCGGAGGGGCGCACCAAATGCGTTTCCTGCCAGCTTTGTGAATTTGTCTGTCCGCCCAAGGCCATCCGCATCACCCCACCCGGCCCGGCGGGATCGCCGGAAGCGGGCAACGTGGAGAAAGCGCCGCAGGAATTCAAGATTGACATGCTGCGCTGCATTTTCTGCGGTTTCTGCCAGGAAGTTTGCCCGGAGGAGGCGATTTTTCTGATGAAGGACTATTCGCTGACGGGCGAGTCCCGCGCGGAAATGGTATATGACAAGGAGAAGCTCCTGGCGCTGGGCGGGGTGCATCAGGACCAGATCTGGAAGTGGAAACACAAATAGGATGCAAGCCGCCGCCTTTTATATCATTGCCGTGCTGGTGCTGCTCTGCGGAGGGCTGGTGATCGCCAACCCGGTGAGCCGCAACCCGGTGACCAGCGCGATGTTTTTGGTTCTGACGATCCTCTCCATGGCCGGTCTTTTTGTGCTGCTGGACGCCTTCTTTTTGGCGGCGGTGCAGGTGCTGGTTTATGCGGGGGCTGTGATCGTGCTTTTCCTCTTTGTCATCATGTTGCTGGATTTAAAGGAAGAAGAGCGGCGCAGGGTCAAGTGGGTCGCGGCGGGGCTTGGGGTTCTGGCAGTTGGAGTCATCGGCGCGGTGATGATTCGCACGATCAAGTTTGCCCGGCCGCCTGGGCGGATATCGGCGGTGCGGACGGTAGGCTCGGCGGAGGCGCTGGGCCGGGCGCTGTTCACGCATTATGCGCTGCCATTTGAATTGGTTTCATTGCTGCTGGTGGTGGCGATGATCGGGGCCATCTTGCTGAGCCGAAAGGACCTGCGATGAGCGCCATTGGCCTTCCGCAGTATTTGATCGTTAGCGGACTGCTGTTCTGCATCGGGCTGCTGGGCGTGATCGTGCGCCGCAACGTGCTGGTCATCTACATGTCACTGGAGCTGATGCTCAACGCGGGAAACCTGGCGCTGGTGGCGGCCTCGCGGTTCAACAACAACATTAATGGCCAGATCATGGTCTTTTTCATCATTACTGTGGCGGCGGCGGAAGTGGCCGTTGGGCTGGCGCTGATTGTGGCGATGTATCGCCGCCGCCAGACGACCCATGTGGAGGATTTGACCTCGTTGAAATTGTAACCATGCACGACTATCTGCCTTGGTTCATTTTGTTGATGCCGTTGTGCGCGGCTGTTTTGATCACGCTTTTCGGGCAGAAACGCGCGGCGGACAGCGCCACGCTCTCGGTGGGCGCGGTGTCGGCGGCCTTCATCGGGGCGGTGATTCTCTGGGCGGACGGGCTGCGCAATCCCGGCGGCCCGGCACAGCAGTTCATCACTTCGCAAAGTTATTTCACCTGGCTGCGTGTGGACAAGCTCTACGTGGAGTTCGGGGTGGTGGTGGATCCGTTGAGCACCCTCATGCTGCTGGTGGTGACCGGGGTGGGCGGGCTGATTCATATTTATTCGATCGGTTACATGAAAGGCGACCGCGGCTTTGCCCGGTTTTTCGCCTTGCTGAGTTTGTTCACGTTTTCGATGGTTGGCCTGGTGTTGAGCAATAATTTTTTGCAGATGTTCATTTTCTGGGAGCTGGTGGGCGTGTGCAGTTATTTGCTGATCGGGTTCTGGTATGAGCGTCCCGCCGCGGCGGATGCCGCGAAGAAGGCTTTTCTGACCAACCGGGTGGGGGATTTCGGATTTCTGACTGGAATAATTATGATCTGGGCCGCCGCCGGGTCGCTGAGTTTCAGCGCGTTGGAAACCCGATTTTTCGTGAACCCGGCAATGCTCGGCTCGCTGACCACGTTGGGCGGGTTGCTGATCTTCTGCGGAGCGGCGGGCAAATCGGCCCAATTTCCCCTGCATGTCTGGCTGCCCGACGCCATGGAAGGTCCCACGCCTGTCAGCGCCCTGATTCATGCCGCCACCATGGTGGCCGCCGGGGTCTATATGCTCTGCCGCGTTTTCTTCGTATTCAATCTTCCGGCGCAGACGGTGATTATGTGGATTGGGGGGTTGACGGCGCTGCTTGCGGCGTTGATTGCGGTCCAGCAAAACGACATCAAGCGCATCCTGGCCTATTCCACGGTTTCGCAATTGGGCTACATGGTGATGGCCGCCGGCTTGAGCACGCCGGCCAAGGACATGTTTTCTAACGCGATCCATCATCAGCCCGCCGCCATGTATCACCTGGCCACGCACGCCTGCTTCAAGGCCCTGCTATTCCTGGGCGCAGGCTCCGCCATCCACGCGCTGAGCGGCGAGCAGGACATCTGGAAAATGGGGCGGCTGAAGGAGAAAATGCCCGTCACGGCCTTCACCTTTCTGATCGGGACCCTGGCCTTGTGCGGCGTTCTGCCATTGAGCGGATTCTACAGCAAGGACGCGATATTGGCGGCGGCTTATGAAAGAAGCCCGGCGCTGTTTGGAGTGGGGGTGGTGGTAGCTTTTCTGACCACCTTTTATATGTTCCGCCTTGTCATTGTGGCATTTTGGGGAAAGGCAAAATCAGATCTGCCCGACCATGCCCACGAGTCGCCAAAAGTGATGACGACTCCGCTGTGGGTGCTGGCGTTCGCCTGCCTGGTGGGCGGGGGTTTGGGCATTTACCAGTATGTCAGCCGGCAATATTTCATCCCCGAAGAGAACCTTTCCGTCTGGGCCTTGTTGGCGCAGCCTTTTCACGACGCGCCCAAGACCGTCCTGTGCGGGCTGGTGGCGGTGTTTTTTGGGTTTGTGGCTGCCTGGGGGCTTTATGCCGAGGCCGCCTCGGACCCGCTGCCGGCCAAATTGCCCGGACTTTGCCGAGTCCTGCGCCGCAAGTTTTACTTTGACGAACTGTATGCCTGGATCATCGCCGTGACGCAGGACGCGATGGCCCGGCTGGCGGACCGGTTTGACCGGAAGATTATCGCCGGCTGTGTGCGGCTGGTCCACGGCGGCACGGAACTTGTTGGGCGTGAATTGCGTCTGGCCCAAACCGGCAACCTGCAAACCAGCGCGCTGCTCTTCGCCGCGGGCGCGGCGGCGGCGCTGTATTTCATGTTCCGCCACTAAAAATGTCGCCGCTGACTTACATATTTGGTTTGCCCCTTCTGGCCGCCGGGCTGATGGTTTTGATCCCGCGCAACTTCCGGTTCCTCATCCGTCTGCTGGCCCTGCTGGCCACGTTTGCTTCCATGGTCATCGCCGTCGGGGTGTTCTGCAAGTTCGACAACGGACTGGCCGGGCGGGAGTTCCAATTTCAGGAGCAGTTGGACTGGGTGCCGTCGCTTGGCCTGGGTTATCATGTGGGGGTGGATGGGATCAACCTGGGGTTAATCGTCATGGGGGCGATGGTGGCCTTTGCGGCCACATGTGTTTCGCGGCGGATCGCCAGACGGGAGAAGGAGTATTATATTTTGCTCATGCTCATGGCGGGGGGAATCCTGGGCGCGTTCGCTTCCCTGGACCTGTTTTGCTTTTACTTTTTTCATGAACTGGCGCTGGTGCCCACTTTTATCATGATCGGCGTCTGGGGCCGGGGCGAGCAGAAGAATTACGCCGCCTATCAGATCACCCTTTACTTGAGCATTGGGGCGTTGCTGGTTCTCATTGGGTTGCTGGCGCTGTATCTGCAACTGCCGCCGGGGGGGCGCACCTTTGACATCGCCACCATCACGCAATACTTCAAGGCCCACACGATGAACGGGAATGCCGCGCGCTGGATATTCCCGATGCTTCTGTTCGGCTTCGGCATTCTTGTCTCCCTCTGGCCTTTTCACACTTGGGCGCCGGTCGGCTACGGTTCGGCCCCGACAGCCACGGCCATGCTCCATGCCGGAGTCATCAAGAAATTCGGGCTTTACGGGCTGATTCGCATTGCGCTTCCCCTGATGCCGGACGAGGCGCAAAAGTGGATTTATATCCTGGCCATCCTCTGCCTGGGCAACATTCTTTACTGCGGGCTGGTGGCGATGCGCCAGAGGAATTTGAATCTGCTCATCGGCAATTCCAGCGTGGCGCACATGGGCTTCGCCTTTTTGGGCATCGCCAGCCTTTCGACCATTGGCATCACGGGGACGGTCATGATCATGGTGGCGCACGGTTTCCTGGCGGCACTGACTTTTGCCTTGAGTGGATACCTTGCGGATGAAACCAAAACCCTGGACATGGACCAGATGGGGGGATTGCTGCGCCGTCTGCCGTTCATCGGGACAGTCATGATCATGGCCATGCTGGCCGGCTGCGGGCTGCCGGGGTTTGCGAATTTTCCCGGGGAAGCCATGGTTCTGTTTGGCAGTTGGAGCCAGTTTGCCATGGTTTCGGGCCTGGCCATCTGGGGCGCGTTGGTAATTGCCGGGGTGTACATGCTCCGCGCCATCCACGACATCTGGCATGGGGAGAAGCAGTGGCTGGAAATTTCCGACGCCCCGAATCTTTGGCGCAAGCTTCCCTACGGGTTGCTCCTGGCGAGCCTTCTTTTGCTGGGCTGTTTTCCGCGCCTGCTCACGGACGGCATCGAGATGAGCGTCGTTCCGGTGGTACGGATGGCCTCGGGGATGAGGCTGGTCCCGCCGCCAAAACCCAAAGTGCATGAGCACGCGCCCAGATTAAGACAACCGTCCGAAACGCCAACGCCATGAATCTGTCTTTGATCGTGCCCGAAATGTCGGTGGTTGGACTGGCCCTGGCCATACTGCTGATTGATCTCTGGACTCCTGCGCAGTCCAAGCCCCGGCTTGGCTGGCTGGCGGTCGCCGGGCTGGCGCTCATCTTGTGCGCGACCTTTGCCCAGCCCATCGCAGGCGACCCGGTGAGCGGCTTTTCGGGACTTTTTGTGTGCGACGGCCTGGGCATTTTCTTCAAGCGCCTTTTCGTCGGCGCGGCCATTCTGGTTCTGCTGCTGGGGATCGAGTCCGCGGAGGGCTTCCCGATGGGCATCGCGGAATTTTACGCGCTGGTTTTGCTGGCGCTGGCGGGGATGATGTTCTGCGCCGGGGTCAATGATTTCATGCTGCTTTTTGTTGCGGTGGAATTGCTCACCATCACCTTTTACGTGCTGGTGAGCTTCCAGCGGGCGCGGGCGGATTGCCTGGAGGCGGGGGTGAAATACCTCATCATGGGGGCGCTTTCCACGGCTTTTCTGGTATTTGGCATGGCCCTTCTTTTTGCCGCGTCCAACACCACTAATTTCTCCGTCCTGAGCAGCGCCTCCGCCACGCCGGCCCACGATAGACTTTTCTGGCTGGGCTTGGCGCTGGTATTGGTGGGGCTGTCGTTCAAAATCGCCGCGTTCCCGATGCAAATGTGGGCGCCGGATGTTTACCAGGGAGCGCCTGCGCCCGTGACCGCTTACCTGGCGTTTGCTTCCAAGGCCGCCGGTTTCGTCCTGCTGCTGCGGGTCTTGTTTGTGGCCGCCCCGTACGTGGCGCGGCAATGGGAGACCGTATTCATGGTCGCGGCCGGGATCACGATTCTTTACGGCAACCTGTGCGCCATTCCGCAGCGAAATTTAAAGCGCCTGCTGGGCTATTCGAGCATCGCCCAGGCCGGCTATATGCTGCTGGGCATCGCCGCCCTGAGCCGCGATGGCGCCTCCGCCATTGTCTATTATCTGGCGGGCTATCTTTTCACCCTCGGCGCCGCCTTTGTCGTCATCTCTCTGGCGGGCCGGGAGTCCGGGGACATCAGTGCGCTGGCGGGCTTGAACAAGCGATCGCCCGTGTTGGCCGCGGCGATGGCGACGGCGATGGTTTCGCTGGCGGGCATTCCGCCGCTGGCGGGATTTGCGGGCAAATTTCTTTTGCTCAGGGCCGTGGTGGAACATGCCGCCACCAACCCCGCCTACTATGGTCTGGCCTTCATCGCCCTGGCCGGGATCGTCATTTCGCTGTACTACTATTTCGGGATCATTCGGGCGGTTTATTGGGGGGACGAGGCCGCCGACCCAACCCCCATCCCGATCTCCCCGGCGATGAAGTTTTCGCTGGCGGTCTGTCTGTTGGGCATGTTTTACCTCGGTCTTTTCCCCAACGTGGCGGTGGTGGCGGCCGAGGAGGCGGTCCAGGCGCTGAGTTTTTGACCAACGGGCGAAAGGAAAATCCAAAACGCGCTTGATTTCGAATCCGGCGCGCTTATCATTCCATCATATATGGCAGACATCGCAAACACCTATCCCGACAACGTGACGGGCAAGTATTACGTTGATAACCAGTGTATTGACTGCGACCTTTGTCGGGAGACCGCGCCCAACAATTTCAAGCGCAACGATGATGGAGGTTATTCCTTCGTCTTCAAGCAACCCGGCAGCCCGGAAGAGGAGGCCCAGTGCAAAGAGGCCAAGGAAGGCTGCCCCGTCGAAGCCATCGGCGACAACGGCTAAAAGCCGAGCAAGGGAACAACTGCGCCAGGGATCACGGGCTGTCAATGGAATCTGCGATTTTGCGGGATCGGGAGCGCCGCGGACCGGCGGAAAGCCCCGGCAATTCCGTGATGAACGAACTCATTTGGAGCATCCCAGACTGGCGCGGAAGGAAAGCCGCGCTTGACAAATCGGGCTTCGCCTGAGATGGTACCGGATATTCCATAGAATAGAATCCGGCTGAACAAAGACATTTTTATGAAATCCTCTCTTGATCATGGCCCCCGTGGATTCACGTTGATTGAATTGCTGGTGGTCATCGCCATCATCGCCATTTTGGCAGCCCTCCTGTTGCCAGTGCTGGCCAAGGCCAAGCTGCACGCCCAGATCACGCAATGCCTCAACAACCAAAAACAACAGTGCGTGGCCATGTTTATTTACGGGGGTGACAACAAGGATATTCTTCCCGACGGCTCCGGCGGCGACTGGGCCTGGGATATGTCGGCCACTATCGCCAATCAATTATGCGCGGCTGGAACCACACCGCAAACCTGGTATGATCCAGGAACCCTGCCGACCATCGGCCCGGCTCAGTGGTTTGGCAATCCGGCCTATACGTATCCCAACAACAAAACTTCCTTGTGGTGCTACGGCGCCCCGTGGCCTGATCCCTCTCCCGGTGAGGGTGATTCTCGTGTTGTAGGCTACGCCCAAACCTTCACTGGCACCGCGTCCTTCGGGACGCCCGGGACGGATACTTACGCGACGAACATGAATATAAAACTGACGACAACGTCGCTGGAAGCCCCTACTGGCACCATTCCGCTGGGGCCTGTCTCTTCACGCGTCCTGACGGCCTGCGCCATCCTCTGCAGCCCCGGTGCCCCAAATGAATATCCCCAGGACGAGGCCAACGCATGGGACCATCCGGCAGACGCGGTTTTTAACGCGGGCACCTTGCTCAGCCCGCATTTGAACAACGCGAGCAATCCGTATCCCTTTGGGGGAAATCAAGGGTACCTGGATGGTCATGGCAAGTGGGTGAACTTCCAGTATTTCATTTGCCGCGCAGGCCCGGTAGCCACGACTGGCACACCGCGCGCCAACTTCTACTGGTGAGCGATCGTATGGAGCGATGCTTGGGGTGAGGATGAACAGGATGAACAGGATGAACAGGATGAACAGGATGAACAGGATGAACAGGATGAACAGGATGAACAGGATGAACAGGATGAACAGGATGAACAGGATAAGCTCTGCCTTGGTTCCAAAGGCGGGAGGGGGCAGAATTTTTTCAGGAGGTTGCAAAGGCCGGGATTGGTGGCGAGCGGGGCCAGGGTGGCAGCGGCGTCCCGCCGCTGTTTGGGTATGGGATTTTGATAGAAGATCAGCGGCGGGACGCCGCTGCCACTCTGCCACTCTGGGTGTTTTGGCCACCTTGCGCGCCAGCGTGGTTGCGGATGTAGTGGCGGAATTTCTCCATGCTGGCCGGAGTGCGGACGATGTGGTCAAAGGATTCTTTTTGCCAGATGGTGTGAGAGTCAGGGATCAGAGCCGGGACGGCTCTGCCACTTTCTGTGCCACTTTCCTTGTCACTCTTGGGCAGTTTTAATATGTCATGGGCAGTGAAGGACTTCCACGAATGAAGGATTTCGGAGAGTGTATGCGCGCCAGACGGAGAAAGGATGGCATGAACATGATTTGGCGCGACGACGAATTCATGGAGCGTGTAACGTTGGCCGTCGAAGTGCCGCAATGCGTCTTCCACCAACTTCTTCACTTCGGGGGAGGCCAGCAGGCAGGATCCCGTGCCGGCATCAAGCCATTGCTGAAGGCGTTGCGGAAATAGCTCGTAGTATTCACGGCGCAGGGCTTGGTCGCGCGGTTCGGGATGGTTTTGCATCCAGCGGTCTCGCTCTGTCTGCCACTGTTGCAGTTTTTCTTGGGGCAAGGAATCGGCCAGGCGGAAGGTGACGAAGTAGGTTCTGCCTTCCTGCCTCCAGTGGGGCAGATCGCCTGAGAGAAAGGCGACCGGGGCTTGGGGATCGAAGTAATTGATCGGGGAAAAGGTGGCGGCGGCGTCCCGCCGCCGTTCTTTCATGCCAGAGAGGCGGGACGCCTCTGCCACTTTGACGAAGCAGGTTTTGTGTTGGACGCCTGGGTTGACCTGTTCCATTTTGGTGTCGCTGCCTTATCGGTAGCGGTACAGCGTGACGCGCTGGATGGCGCGTTCGCCAAACCCAAGGCGCACGCCGCTGCCGGACTGGTCGGCGGGCGGGTCGGATGTGATCATCGAATCGTCGCCGCCGATGAATTGGGCCGGGACCCACTTGCCCTGGTTGTCGAAGCGGCCGGCTTCGTGCCAGGCCAGACCGGCAATGCGCGGCCCCGGGGTGTCGGGCGTGAAGGTGAGGAGGAGATTATTGCCCGCGAGGAGGTACTCATCCGGGCCAAGGGAGATGAACAGACCGTAGCCCATTGGGAAGGCCACGGCATTGGAGCCGCGGAGGCCGGGGGGCATCTCGGCGTTGATGATGTAGTTGCCCAATTTGACCTTTTCTGTCGGTCTTTGCTTGTCCAAGACGACACCCCCAATGGTGCCGTCGGTTTGATGCTGGAGGATCTGGGGAGCGATTTGGGACATCGTCAAAAAGGCCTGGGAAAGGGACTTGGCTTCGTATTGGGGAGGCAGGGGCGGGAGGGGCTTAGTGGAACCCGGCCCTCCAAAGCCGACCAGCCGTTCTGGGGAATCCATGCCCGGCTCGGTCACCACCGCCGGGAAATTGATGCCGGTGATTGAAAACCATTGGAGCAAGCCGTCGTTGCCCATGCCGGTGTAACCGATGGCGCGCTGCTGGCCGATGGCATAGAAGGCATGACCGGCCCCCATGTCGCCGTCCTGGGCTTCGACGGTGAAGAAGGGAAGGCCGTTGTGGACGTAGCGGGTGGTCAAATCCACGATGTGATCGGCGGCGCCCTGGGCGTCATAGTAGGCGTCGGGGCAGTACATGTCCACCATGGGAGCGCCGGCTTTCCAGATGTCATGGACGTGGTCAATCGGCTCGCCATGGGGACCAATCCCCCATCCTTTGCTGCCCCAGGTGTTGACGAACATGGGGACGGGGTATTCCATCTTGCCGGCCTCGGCGACGTGGTTGACGTAACGGGCATAATTCCAGGCCATGAAGATTTCGTCGCCCTGAGCGCCCTTGCCGAAGACCTCGGCCCAAGTGCCGGAGGTTTTGAAACCGGCCGCCTGCCAGACTTTGCGGAACTCCGGATGCAAGTCCTCCTTGTGCTTTTGGAGGTAATCGGTCAATTGGGGCGGGACGGGCGCCGCATAGGCCAGGTTGGCGGCGGCAGACCGGTCCCTGGAGTCGCCGAAAATGCCGATTTCATTTTCCACTTGAATGAGAATGACGCGGTGGGACTTGTCCACCTGGCGGATGTGGCGCATGACGGCGGCAAAGGCGCGGGCATCGGCCTCCCAGTTGTTGGCGCTGAAGGTGGAGAGGTTTTCGGCGGTCTGGCCGTCCATGATTTGCGCGCGGGGGAAGCGATCCTGGTCGGCCTTGACCCAGGGGGGCGCGAAGTTGGATTGGCCGTTTTTCCAGCTTCCGAACCAGAGCAGGGTGACGCGGAGGCCGAAATCCCTGGCTCCCTGGATGATCCCATCGAGAATGCGGAAGTCGAACTTGCCTTGTTCCGGCTCGATCCAGTTCCACCCGATGGCCATCGCGCCGTTGTTTTGGTGCGTGGCGGCCATGACCGAATACATGTAGCGGAGGTATTCGGGGTTGGAAGCGCCGCTGGTGGGGGGTTCGGCGCCAAGAACGAGGAAAGGCTTGCCGTCCACGATCAACTGCGTGGCCAGGCCGCGCTTCTCCAGATGGGGGATGGACGGGTCGGCGGGTTTGATTTGGGCAGACGCGGTGATGGCCAGGGCGCAGGCCACCGCGCCGCCGGTTCGAATGAAAAGTTTCATAATGTGATTGAATTGAATTGACAGGAATTTCCTTTTCGCCGCGCCGCAGATACTCCGAGGCGGCGCGGGTGAACGAGAATTGGTTTTTCGCTCAAGCCCATGGTGTCCGCATGGTAAAGGAGCGACGGGGAATTTTCAATCGCCAAATGCCGCCTGTTTCGTATGCGTCCGGGCGGCGACGGGGAGTTTCCGGCACCCGGTTAATAAATGATGGCGGAGGAGTATTGACAGAGGCGCAAGACCGTTCACAATCCCCCCACGAACGAATGAAGCGGAGACGGAACATCCTCTTGGCGCTGGTCGTAGCTGGGGTTAGTTGCGGGTTGCACTGGTGGCCGGATCGCGGCCCGGTTTATCAAGACCGACGCACAGCCGATTGGGTGGAAGAGGCATTCAAAGATCCGCCAAGTTCTGAAGCCTTTGACGCGGTCTCGAAGATTGGCGCGCCCGCCGTGCCATTTATCGCCAGGGGTCTTCACGATCGATGCCACAGGTATCATTTTCTGTCCGCTGGGAATGAGTGGTATTTTATCCAGCGTCATCCCCGACTAGGCCGTTTGCTGGCGGCGCATGTGGAGATTTGCACAAGCAAACATTTACGGGCCTCTTGGCTGTTGTGGCGCATGGGCACCAACGCCCAGGCTGCCGTTCCCGACGTGATAGACTGTCTGGAGAATTGCCCCAGCCTGCACTTTATTAGCGCCTGGGAGATGCTTGGGACGCTGGAGGAGATCAGCGGCACCAATCCGGCCGCCATTCCCTATCTGACCAAGTGCGCCCGCGGTGGTGATTCATGCCGGCTGCGGGCGGCTGTGGCGGCCTACCGGATTAATGGACAAACCGACCTGCTGATGGAAACCTGTGAACGGCTGTCACGAATAGACCCGGCCGGGCTGCTTGATGGTCTGGAATTATTCTGGTTCAAAGACGACCCCGAATTGAATCAGCATCTGGTTTCTTTGCTGGAGAGATTGTATCTGGACCCGAAGCTGGATGCACGGGAACGGTCCTCGGCCATGGCTGAACTGGAATCGAGAACCAACGACGCTGCCGCCGTTGTTTTCTGCGCCCGTTTCCATGAAAAATAAGAAGAATCCGCTGACGCAGATAGTCCCGCAAGAGGGGGGACGACGGCGGAAGGACCACCCACGCACGCCTCGGCGAGGCGTCCCTACCGCGTCAATTTAGGAGGCCGCGTTGTTGGAGGGCATGGGGAGTTCGAGGGTGAAGGAGGCGCCGCGGCCCGGTCCGTCGCTGTGGACGGACAAGGAGCCGCCCAGTTCCTTGGCGGCAAGGGCGCTGCCGTGGAGGCCGAAGCCGTGGCCATCACTGCGGGTGGTAAAACCGTGATTGAAGATGCGGGAAAGGTTTTCCGGTGGAATGCCAACGCCGTTATCCATGACGGAGATTTTGAGGGTTCCATTGCCGTTGGCCACGCGCAGGGTCACCTTTTTGTCGGCGCGGCTGGATTGGGCGCAGGCGTATTTGGCGTTGCTGAGGAGGTTGATGAGGATTTGGAGGATTTTGTGTTTTTCGACGTTAATGGGGGGGACATTTTGGAAATCGCGAATGACGCGGACTTCATGGCGCTCCAAGGCGCCGAGGTTGATGCGCAGGCTGTCTTCGACGAGGCTGGGGATGTTGACGATTTCCTTGACGCCGAAGACCTTGGCGTAATTCTGTTGCATGGCGACAATCTCCTTGATGTGCTCGACATTTTCCTGGAGAGACTCCAATTCTTTGAGAGTCAAGGCCTTGTCGTCCAAGAGCTGTTGGGAGAGGGCGGCCAGGTAAGGGGGCACCTGGCGGCCCTTGGGGTCGGTGGTGAGAAAGGCGCCCAGGTCATGTTCATGTTCCTGCAGCAAGGAAGTGAGTTTGGAGAGATTGGCGACCCTGGACTTTCGCACGCTCTCGATGACCAAACTGGTGGAGACGTTGACGCTGTTGAGGACATTGCCGACGTTATGGAGGACGCTGCTGGCGATTTCGGACATGCCGGCCATGCGGGAGACCTCCATGAATTTCTGATGGGTGCGCAAGACCTCCTGTTGCATGCGTTCGCGCGCTTCGATTTCGTGTTCCAGGGAGATGGTTTTTTGCCGGAGGGAAATGTTGGCTTGGGCGAGTTCGGAAGTGCGGCTCAGGACTTGAGCTTCCAAAAGCCGTTGATCTTCCTGCAATTCCTGCTGTTTGCGGCGCAGGTGACGGATGCGCCAGGCGACGATGCCGGAGAGGGCGGCGCACGCCAGGGCGCCGCAGAGGAGGTCGAACCAAGCCGTCTGATAAAAGTGCGGACGGAGTTCAATTTGGAGGGAGTCGCCGGTTTTGTTCCACACGCCGTCGGCATTGGCGGCGATGACATGGAATGTGTAATGGCCCGGCTTGAGGTTGGTGTAAAAGGCCAGACGGCGGTTTTTGGGGTCCACCCAATCTTTGTCGTAGCCCTCCAACTGGTAGCGGAAGCGGACTTTCTGGGGCGCGATAAAACTGGTGGCGGAGAAATGGAACTCCAATTCACCTTGGCCCGGGGGCACGACCGGGTTCTGGCTCCTGAGCAGCTCATGGCCATTGGCGCGGACCATCTGGATATGAACCGACGGCTCGATCTGGTTGGCGGGGATATGAGCGGGATCAATTTCGACGACGCCGTTGAGGTTGGGGAACCAAATGCGGCCGTCCAACGACTTGCAGGCCATGTGACTGCGGTTGATCCGGTCCGCCGATTCGGCCAATTGGACGGACTCAGGCCCATCGTAGGCCTCACAGGCGACGCGGGTGGTTTTTCCATCGGCAAAATCATTCATGCTTTTGCGGCTGACGCGGAAAAGGCCGCGACCGGAGTCCACCCAGAGGTCTCCGAAGTCGTCTGGGACAATCTCAAAAATATTGTCGTCGAACAAGCCGCTTTTGCGGTTTATGTAGGCCACGTGGTTGTCCTTGAGCCGGGCGATTCCGGTCAAAAGCGCCACCCAGACCACGCCGTCGCTGTCCTGGCAAACCGACTGCACTTGGGAGTCGGCCCGGACTTTGAGGTCCCAATGCTGGGAGGCGCCGTCTTTGAATCGGAAAAGACCGGTCCTGCAGGCGCCCCAGATTTCTCCCTCGCGGCCCGGAGCGAGATGGATCGCGCCGATCGGTTGGGGATTGTCATTGGTAAGAAGATAGGGGAAGAAATAATCGCGACCGACGCGCCACAAGTTGGAGGCCGCCGAGAAGACTACCCCATGCGGGTCCTCGGCGATCCCCACGATTCGAGAGGAGGCGCCATACCAGGCGACAGGTTCCTTGCCTGAGAAGATCACCAGATTAGTGCCGCCGCTAACGAGGTAAAGATCCCCATCGCTGGCCTCGAACACCGGGCCAAAAATGACGCGGTTGGTCGGGACGGGGTTTTGGCTGAAAGTAGTGACCTTGCCATCGAAGTAACTGAGGCCGTGACTGCTGTCCACCCAAATGCCGCCATCGCGGGAGGCGCATAAAGTCAAGGCACCTCTGCCGTTAGTGCCTTCGAAGGCATTTTGGGTGGGAAACTTCACGTCAGCGAGCTGGCTCAAGCCGCCGTGGGTGCCGATCCAGAGGCTCCCTTCCCGGTCTTCGGCCAGGGAGAGCACGTTGTCGCTGGCCAGGCCGTCGGCCTTGCGCAGGAATCGGTAATCGCCGTCTTGATAGCGGGCCAGACCGCGGGTGGCGGTGCCGATCCACAAGACGCCCCGGCGATCCACCAGCAAGGCGTGAACGGCTCCCCCAATGGAAGGGACCGGCTTGACCGTCAGGTTGGTGTCCAGGCGACGCAGCCCGCCGGAGGTGCCGAGCCAAATCTGGCCTTCCCAGTCTTGGGCGATGCAATTGATTTTAGTCCTTTTTAGGTTGGAAATGGAAGCCTCGTTGGTTTTTCCAGCCTGCCAATAATGTAACCCCTGCTGCACAGTGCTAAACCAGACCCGGCCTTGGTTATCCTCATAAACAGAAGTGACATTAACGGGTTCGGTGGCAGATGGCAGGGGCGAACCGAGCACTTGTTCGTAAACGCCGGAACGGGTCAACCTGGCCGCCAGGCGGTCGGCTCCGATCCAGAGAGTGCCGTCCTTGCTCTCCATGATGGACTGGACGTCCAAGTCCGCCTTGCCGCGGTCCTCCCTTCCCCAAAAGGAGAAGGTCTGTCCATCGCAGAAGCCAAAAGAGCTGTTCTGAAGCCCCACCCAAAGGCCGCCATCTTTCGCGGCCGCCAGACAGTTGACCGTGCTGCTGCGAACCTCCGGGACGGAGGCCGGATCGAGCACATTGAATTCGACTCCATCGAAACGGACCAGGCCAACCGAAGTCCCCAGCCAGATATAACCGTCTTTGGTTTGAGTGACGGCGTTGATGATGTTGTCGGGGAGATTGAGCATGGGGACCGTCCAGGTCTGGCAAGAGTACTGGATTAAATCCCTGGCGGGGTCCAGGGCCGAGGCGCGCTGAGGGGCGAGGAACGCCAGACACACTGCTCCCGCCAGCCCGGCCTTGCAGGCAGGCGAGAGCGGGCTTCGCGCCGTGGCCGCAAGCAGGACCGCTTCGCGGGAACAATCACCCCCCTGATTACGGGCTGCGCCACCAAATTGGAGCCTCCTGGTCATAACCTCAGCGGGAAGCGTCCGAATCGCATTTAATCAAATGCAAGCCAATGCGAGGCTTTTTCAGGCCATCGCCGCAAGGGACGCACGGCGACACACTGCATTTGGCATTGAGTTTGCGCATAGTTACACATCGGCAGGGAGTCCTCTGGACTTGACCCCCTGAGTATGATTCATTAAAGGGCGGCCGATGTGGCGGAAATCCCTTGGACCGCCGCGACTCCAGATTTGCGGCAAAGAAGGGTGGTTAAAGCCCGTCCACTTTAACAGATCATTGGTTATTTCCTGCCGCGCCGAAACGATTGACAGTTGGCCAAACTGAGGGGACAAAACGGCTGGAGCAATTCCATGAAATCTGTAGCCGCTGAAACCTCGGGATTTTTGGGGAGCGCGGGCAGCTCGCTCTGCGGGCCAGCCTGCTGTTGATCTTATAGTTTCAACGGCATTATTCACCGGGAGCAGGGCGAGCACTCCCATCCTCGCTCGTCCCGGCTCACGGTGAGTAATTCCGGTCACCCGATGTTTTCATTTTCCACTTGGTTGCGTCC
>JBEKOF010000042.1:0-23489 GCA_049522055.1 Verrucomicrobiota bacterium
GTTGACGCAGAACGGAGAGTTTAGAACGGCTTGGCTGGGGTTGTTTTGTATTTTTCATTCCTGTCGTGTGACAGGAAAAACTCTCCCAGCCAAGTTCTCTATTTTCCTATGGGATGGCTGTGGATCATCATAATAATTAAGAGGACGGCAGATGGTTATGAAGAAAAGTCGAAAGCGGCTTGCGGGATTGACCCTGACGGAGCTTTTGTGTGTCATGGCCATCATTTCCATTCTCGCGTCGCTGTATCTCGGCGCCATTATGAGAGTATTCGCAAGAGTGGTGAGATATCTCAAAGGATTCTGAGGCGCCCCCGGGCGCCAATGATCTACCACCGCCCCCGGTTTTGCACGCCGACTTGTCACCCTGCAAGACAACCCCGGCGGGATTGTGGTTAAAATCCCGGCTGATTTTGGGAACCAAAAAAAGTCCCAGCGCCACCCGTTTTTTGTTTTTTCCGCGGAGGCTTTGGCGTAGTAAAGACGAGTGATTGATTCTGACTTGGCCCTGGCGCGCTTCCTGCCGAAGTTGCCCGGGGCGGATTGGATTGCCCTGGACACGGAGGCGGACAGCCTTCATGCCTACCCGGAGAAGCTTTGCCTGATCCAAATCAGCCTGGGCGAGGAGGACATATTGATTGATCCGCTGGCGCGGATGGAACTGGCGCCGCTCTGGGCGGAATTGAAGAGGCATCCGCTGATATTACACGGGGCGGATTATGATTTGCGGCTGCTGCGCAAGAACCATGGCTTCGTGCCGGAAAGGATTTTTGACACGATGCTGGCGAGCCGTCTGCTTGGGGACCGGGAATTTGGGCTGGTGAACTTGCTGCGGAAGTATCTGGAAGTGGATCTGGAAAAAGGGTCGCAAAAGGCCGATTGGGCCAAACGCCCGCTGACGGCGCGGATGGAGGCCTACGCGCGCAATGACACGCATTATTTGGGGCGGCTGGCCGGGATTTTGAAGGAACGCTTGCGGCAGAAAAACCGGCTGTCCTGGGCGGAGCAGTGCTGTGACCGGCTGATAGCCGAATGCTCCCAGCCGAGCCAAGCGAAGCCGGACCAGGTGTGGCGCGTGAAAGGAAGCCACAAATTGTCGCGGCCGAGCCTGGCGGTGCTGCGGGAGCTATGGCATTGGCGGGAGGAAGAGGCCATCGCGGCCAACAAGCCGCCCTTCTTTGTGCTCAGCCACGACGCGCTGGTGGAAATATCCGCCGCGGCGGTCGAGCAACGCCCTTATGGGCAATGGCTCCCGCGCCACTTCTCGGCGCGGCGCCAGGAGGGCCTCCAGAAGGCGATTGGAGCCGGGCTGGCGCTTTCGCCGCTGGAGCACCCGGGGCATTTGCAGGTCAGATTCCACCGGCAAACGGAGGCGGAACGGCGGCGGTTTTGCGCGCTGGAACAGCGCCGCAACCAGCGGGCGGAGGCCTTGGAGATTGATCCCACGTTGCTGGCGAGCCGGGCGACGCTGCTCTCCCTGGCCCATGATTGGGAGCATTCCAGCAGCCAACTCATGGCCTGGCAAAAGGAGTTGTTGGGGGATGCTTCCAGCCTGCCTTCCAGCCCGCCGGGCGGATGAAGTCCCGCCATGAACCCCGACATCACACCCGACCTCAAGAGGCTTGAAAGACGCGCGGAAGTGGGGGCTTGGGGCGTGAGAGGAGAGAAGGCGAAGCGGAGTCAATCCGGGGCGGAGGATTATACCTGACTCAATCCAGCGCCTCCGCGAGGACTTCGGCCAAATGGAGCGGGCGATGGGCGGAGAGGTGTTGGATCTGATGGCGGCAACTGGTCCCGGAGGCGGCGATCCGGGTCCCTTCCGGTTGGGCGCCGAGGAGCGCGAGCAAGGGTTGCGCGATTTGGAGGGAGAGTTGGTATTTGGCTTGCAAAGCGCCAAACGCCCCGGCCATTCCGCAACAACCGGTGTCCAGCAATGTGGCCGAGCGACCGGGCAGCCGCTCGACCAAACGCTTCATGAAACCGGCGTCCAGGAGCGACTTGGCGTGGCAATGGGCGTGAATGGCGACGTGTTGCGTTTTGGGGCGAAAGCGGATGGCGTCCGGCTCGCGGGCCAGAAGATCGTCCACAAAGGATTCAAAAAGTTGGCAGCGCTCTTTGATGTCGCCGGCGCCGGGCAGCTTCAATTCCAAGTAATCCTCGGCGAACATGGAGTAACAGGAAGGTTCCAGGAAGAGGATGGGGGTGATGGAGCCATCGGCTGTCAATACTTGCAGGTTGTGCCGGCCCAGCGCCGCCGCCTCCGCCAGGCAGCCCTGGCTGAAGGCCGGACGGCCGCAGCATTTGCGCCCCGCGGCCAGGGTGACCGTGAATCCCGCCGCCTCCAGCACCGCGACCGCCGCCTTGCCAATGTGCGGTTCGTGATAGCGGACAAAGGTGTCGTCCCAAAGAATGACGCGCCCGCGCGCGCCGGCGGGGAGAGGTCCGCGGCGGGCGAACCAGCGGTCGAACCGCTCCGCGGCGTAGGGGGGCAGGGGACGCTGTGGCGCCAGGCCCAGGGTTCTCCCCAGGAGCCGCCGCAGCCAGGGCGATGCGAGGAGGCGATTGGACACGGCGGGGGCCAGACAGCCCATCCGGCCCAGAAGGTCCACGGAGCTGAAAAGCCGTTCGCGCGCGGAGATGCCGTAAAGCTGGTGCCGGCCATGCAGGATCTCCGCTTTGAGCAGGGCGAAGTTGACGTTGGACGGGCATTCCGTGGAGCAGGCTTTGCAGGAAAGGCAGTTGCTCAAGGCCGCCTCTATTTCCGCGCAACGCAACGGATCGGAGACTCCCCTGAGTTCCAGCGCGGCGCGGATGGCATTGGCCCGTCCGCGCGTGGACATGAATTCCTCGCCCGTGGCGGCGAAGGTGGGACACATGGTTGGGGTGTCTTTGCGGCAGCCGCCGCAACCGTTGCATTGGGCCAGGTGGGCGAGGAAGGAGCCGTCCTTGGCGGCGAAGGCCAGGGCGGGAGAGAACGGCAGGGCGAGGGCGCGGTCGGAATCCTGGCGCAGATGGGTGTCAATTCTCCAGCGGCCATCGGGGAGAATCTTGCCGGGATTAAAGAGGCCGGAAGGGTCAAAGATGGTTTTGATTTCGCGCATCAGACGGAGCAGGCGCGGCCCGACCTGGGCTTCCATGTATTCGGTGCGGGCGATGCCAACGCCATGCTCGGCCGCCAGCGAGCCTTTGAATTGCCGCACCAGGGCCGCCACTTCGTCGGCGACTTGGCGGAACTTTTGCAAGTCCTCCGTGTGGCGGAGGTCCAGCACGGGCCGGACATGCAAGAGGCCGGAGGCGGCATGGCCGTAGAAGCAAGCTTGCAGCCCGCGCGCCCGCAAAATCGCGGACAGGCCTTGCACATAGTCCGGAAGCTGGCGCGGAAGAACGGCGGTGTCCTCGATGGCGGTCACCGGCTTGGCGGCTCCCTTGCAGCCTGTCAATAGCGATAAACCGGCCTTGCGCAAATTCCAGACCTGGGCCATTGGCGCCGCCTCGCGCAGGAGCAGCGCGCGCAGGCCGAGGCGTTTGCGGGACAGGGCCTGAAGGCGCTCGCCGTCGTCATCAAAAAACTCGACCAGCAAGATGGATTCGCAGGGCTGGGTGTCCAGTTCCAGCAAATCGCGGGCGGCCTTGAACTGCCGCTGGCCGCGGGTCTGGTCGAAGAGAATTTTATCAACGTGCTCAATGGCGGCGGGCCGCAGTTCCAGCAGTTCGACGGTGGCCCGCATGGCTTCGAGGACGGAAGCAAAAAAGATCAGCCCGAGGGTTTTGCGGCGCGGCAAGGGGACGATTTGCAATTCGGCGGAAAGGATGGCCGCCAGGGTCCCCTCGCTGCCCGCCAGCAAATGGCTGGCGTTGGCGCCGCGCAGGTAACGGTCCACGCCATATCCCGGCCAGCGCTTGAGGAGGGTGGAGGGCATCCGGGTTTGGATTTCATCGGAGGCGGCGGCGACCAATTGGGCCAGTTGCGGATTGGGTTCCTTGCCGAGGATTTCGACGCAGCCGGCGGCAGTGACCACTTCCAGGGAGAGAAGGTGATCGGCGGTGCAACCATAGACCGGGACGTGAGCGCCGGAGGAGTTGTTGGCGATCATGCCGCCGATGGTCGCCTGGGCACTGGTCGCCACGTCCGGCCCAAAGCAGAAACCGTGCGGCCGCAAGAAGGCGTTCAATTGATCGAGCACCACCCCGGCGCCGGCGCGAACGGTCCGCCGCGGGAGGTCCAGTTGGCTGATCTGGCGATTGAAGCGGGCGAATTCGACCACCAGGCCGTCGCCGATGGCGCCGCCCACCAATCCGCTGCCCGCGCCCCTGGGGATGAGCGCCAAACCGCCTTCCGCCGCCGCCTGGACCGCCGCCGCCGCCTGGAGCGCGCCGCGGGGAAAGGCGACCGCCGCCGGGACGACCTGGTAAACGGACGCATCGGTGGCGTAAAGCTGGCGCGTCAGATTGTCGAAGGCGATTTGGCAATCGGCTTTTGCCAGCAAGGCGCGTTGGCGGTCAGTCAGCATGGGGATGGCCGCAATCCGTTTGGCGCGCTTGCCTGGAGAGCAAAAGCGCGGGGCCGCGGTCGCCGGTTTTGGGCGGAAAAAACTCCAACCAAACCAGAGGCCGCCGCAACGCGGCGTTCCGCGGGCGCATATCTCGGAGGAGCTGCATTGATCGCATTATGGGGGGTGAGAGTGGAAAGTTCAATTTGCATTCGACGGGCCGGCGGCACAGAGGAGATAAAAATAACGCGACCAGCCTTGATTAGCCTTGATTGGGCTTCATTAGGCTTGACGATGCGGCGATGGCGGGACGCCGGTTTGGGTCGGGAGGGATACCTTTGGGGGGCTGGAGCCGTTAGGGCGTTAGGATCCCCGTAAACATTGGGGATTTTTGAGGTTTGACCCGTTAGAATTGCCGTTAGCAGGCGTTAGGGACCCGTTAGGTTCCACAGAAAATGGGCGGCGATGAAATGCAAGGTCGCTTGGGATTGAAGCACCGTGCTCTGCCACGCCTATGGAGATGCGGCTCGTTTGTCCACTGGGAATGTCGAGGAACCGGAATTCGCGGGTCGTCCATCGTCCGGCAGGTTCAGTCGCGGCTCTTTGAATCAATGATGATGGTGACGGGGCCATCGTTGGTCAGACGGACCCGCATGTCCGCGCCAAATTCGCCGGTTTGAATGCTCCTTCCCAAATCTTCTGTCAGCCGGCGGATGAATTGCTCGTAAAGCGGCGCCGCCACTTCCGGGCGGGCTGACCGGCTGAAGGAAGGGCGGTTGCCCTTCCTGGTGCTGGCGAAAAGGGTGAATTGGCTGACCAGCAGAATCCCGCCGCCCGTTTCCTGAATGGAACGGTTCATCAGGCCCTGATCATCGTTGAAAATGCGCAGGCGGACGATTTTTCCGCTCAGCCATTGGATGTCCTGCGCGGAATCCGATTCTTCAATCGCCAGCAGGACGAGAAGGCCACTTTGAATCGTGGCTTTGACGGCGCCCAAGATCGCCACTTCGGCCTGGCTCACCCGTTGAATGACCGCGCGCATGGATGTTTGATAATGGCAAAAGGCCGAATCGAATAGAATTTTCTGCGAGGCCGCCAGTTGAGATTCTCGATCCGCCCGGCTAGACTGGGGCGATGACCGCGTATCCCGTGAACCCCGAAAAGGCGCAGCAACTCGCCCGGCGGATGGCCGCCTTGGGGGTGCGCGAGTCCGATCTGGAAGAGACTTTTGTGAGATCGGGAGGGCATGGGGGTCAAAACGTCAATAAATCGGCGACGTGCGTGATGCTGCTCCACCGTCCAACCGGCCTGCAAGTCAAATGCCAGACCACGCGCCAACAGGGACTCAATCGTTTCATGGCCCGGAGGATATTGCTCGATAAAATTGAAGAGAAACAGACCGGGCAGGTGGCGGCGGAGCAATTCCGGATTGAGAAGATACGCCGGCAGAAGCGCAAGAGGAGCCGCCGGGCAAAAGCGCGGATGCTCGCCGACAAATCGCGCCGCGCGGACAAGAAAGCCTCCAGGCGCGAAGGCGGGGATTCGTGGTTTTGAGCGAGGCGGCTGGTCAATCTTCCGGACGTTCGCCGCTGGGCGCCATTTTCACCAGTTTCGGATCGAACTGGCCGAGGGTTGTCACCAGATCACTCTGTGCGGCCATCACCTCCCGGATGTTTTTATAGGCCATCGGGACTTCGTCCAGGCCGGCGCTGATGAGGGTCACGCCGCGTTCGCGGAGGAGACGGTTGACGTCTTTCCAGTTGAATTTCTCGTTGGCGGCTTTGCGGCTCATGGCGCGGCCCGCGCCGTGCGCGGCGGAGTTGAGCGAATCGGGATTTCCCCTGCCGCTGACGACAAAGCCTGGCGACGCCATGGAACCGGGAATGATGCCGAGGACTCCAACGCCGGCCGGCGTGGCGCCTTTGCGATGCACGATGACTTCGCGCTCCACGCCGCCGATGAGATGCTTTTCTTTCCACGCGAAATTGTGATGGTTTTCCAAATCGAGCAACACGCGCGCGCCGAGGTTTTCCGCGATGTGCCGGTGAATGCAGGCATGGTTGGCCGCGGCGTAGCGCCCCATCAGTTCCATCGCGTTCCAGTATTCCTGGCCTTCTTGGGAATCCAGGGAGAGCCACGCCAGGCGTTTCAATTCGCCGGGCAAATCTGGAAATTGGGCGAAGGCGATTTTGCTGTAGTAATCGCAAACCGCCGCGCCCGTGCCGCGACTGCCGCTGTGCGACAGCAACGCGATGTATGTTCCTGGTTCAAGATCGTTGATTTTGGAGTGGGCCGTGAAAAGGCCAAATTCGACGAAATGATTTCCGCTGCCGCTGGTGCCGAGTTGCGACCAGGCGCGATCCTTGTTCTGTTTCGTCACCGGGCTGATCGTCCAATCCGCGTCCAGCACCTCATGCGAGCGGTGTTCCTTGAAGCTCGCGCCGACGCCAAAGCGCGTTTCCGCTTCGATGGCGCGGCTCAAGCGGTCCTGCTTGCGCTGCAAATCGCGCACGGGAATATCCAACACGGTCATTTTCATGCGGCAGGCAATGTCCACGCCCACGGCGTAAGGAATCACCGCGTTGTCCGTGGCCAGCACGCCGCCGATGGGCAGGCCGTAGCCGACATGCGCGTCCGGCATCAAGGCTCCCGCCACGGAGACGGGCAGCAAACAGGCTTTCTCCATTTGCATCACCGCCTCGTGTTCGAGACCTTCGCCCCACTGGCGGTATTTCACCGGCTCGGCGCGCGGCGGAGGCGGCGCGTTGAGCAATGCCTTCGCGAATTCACCGCGCAGCGGATCGCCCGCAAACGCCGATGGATTGGCGACCACAGCGGCCACCTCCTCATGCAGCCGCGATTCGTTGCCGCCGCGGAGGATGAATTTGGCGACAAATTCCGTCGCCCGCCGCGTGGCCTCGCCCAACGGCACTCCAAGCCGGATGAAGTCTTTGGTGTTCATTTGAAATCACAATGCAATGTGGGCCGCCATATCTCCTACTGCCTCTGAATGCGTTAGTCTGATATGGCTAATTTTTTCGAGAAAATAGTCCGCAAATTTGTCTTTCGGGTGATTTCGTTCGCCCTGGGCATTTAGTTGGCGACCAACACTACTGGTGAACAAATCCGTGATTTGTAAATGGACATTTGTTGCGGAATCCTCGGCGGAGAATTCATCAACGTAGAGATCCCCGTCGAATTGAGAAACCGCCGCCTGCTTCATTCTGTCGGAAAGCTCAGCCGCAAAGATTTTATCTTGTCCTACTTCTTCGGCGTCTTTGCAAACCGAGAGCCCCCGTGGGAGTCTCGCACGCCCAGTCGAATGCTCCTGCTCAATGCCGCGCACGAGCAAATGACTGGTCAGCCGCATTAATGCATCCTGAATGTTAGAGATGCCACTTCTAGGAACGCTCACCACCTTGAAGCTCAACATAGACGAGCTCGCAGCGATCATATCCGCCAGTTCAAGGTAATGCGGTAGTTTCGATTCAGTGATTGATTTGAAATGCAACTCTTCATCCATCTTATGCACCTTCTTCCAATTCTCAACAAGCATATAGATCTTCCGTGTCTCAATGCCATTAAGATACCACATGCTCCCAACAATTAGGTAGTCTTGAGTCTTCCCGCTTTCATCCACATAAATTATGTATTGGTGACAGTTCGGACGCCTTTTGAGTGCTTTGGCTTTTTCCCCTTCTTCAAGTTGCCTGCGATGCTTTTTGACTTCCTCACTAGCCTGAAACAGTTTGAGTTTGTTTTGAATTGTGGCGCGAGCGCGAGACAAGGATGTCAGTTTTGCCAGGCGATAATAATCAGACACTGATATTTCGCCACCACCAAAACGATCGGGTTGGAAGTTCTCCCAATATCGAATTTGCAGAGTGATGTCTGAATCTCGGGTCTTCGGATAATTGTTGAGAATCCAGGCAACCTGTTCTTCCATCGTGCTCAACGCACTAGAATTGACAGCGTGCAAAAGTCGCTCGCGTCTGGCTTCCAACTTTGCTGCATCATTGATTGAAGCGCTCGACAATTCCAGTTGTTCGGCCGTGTAGTCTTCGTTGAGTTCCATAATCGTTTTGATCATATTGATCTCTTAGTTCAAGATCACGCCAAAAGCGGTTGGAGAATGTTCCTCTGCCCTACCTTGATTCACTCCCGCACGAACAGCCTCCACTCTGGAATTCCGTGGGCGGTGCGGATGAGCGCCGACGCGGGCAGTTCCTTGGGCGCGCGCGGCACGTTAAGCAGTTTCAGGCCGGCCTCGTGGGGCAGGCGGTTGCCTTTGCGGGCGTTCACGTCTTTGCCGGCCCAAACCAGGTTCTCCCACGCGTTCTTGCCGCCACTTCAAATAGAGACTATTGTCTCGTTAAGTTCAAGCCGTCATTTCTCCAGCCCTGCTGCAATTGGGCAAAGTTCTGGTTGGGCCCCTGCGAGAGTTTTGCAGGCCGTTGCCTCGGCTGCTCGGCCAACGGGACGCGATTGAAACCGCCGATGCAGCCGCTGGCGTAATTCAAAGAGAGGAATCGAAAATCGGGGTTGCTGGACCGTTCTCCCAAGGAATTGAAAAAAAATGGAAAAAAAGCTTGCAAGCCTAGCAGAGCTAGGTTACGCTCTGGCCATGTTATCGAAAGAACTTGTCGCCGCCAGCACCGTGCCCCTGGTCCTTTCCGTTTTGGCAGGCGGCGAAGACTATGGCTATGCCCTGATCCAACGAGTGCGCGGCCTTTCAGGCGGCCGAATCGAGTGGACCGAAGGAATGCTCTACCCGGTGCTCCACTGGATGGAGGACCAGCATTTGATTGAATCCGAATGGAAAGTCTCGGAAGGCGGACGCCGGCGAAAGTATTATCGGCTCCGTCGCGAAGGCGTCAGGGCGCTTGAGACCGAAAAGAATCAGTGGCTTGCTGTCCACAATACCCTCGCAAACCTATGGAAAACTCAACGCGTTTTGACTTAGACGAAGCTGTCCGTGCGTGGCGCGAAGCGCTCTCGCAAGCTCCAACCCTCCGCCGGGACGACCTGGATCAACTGGAGGCCCATCTGCGTGATTCCGTTGCCTTACTCCAAACAACGGGCCTTTCAACGCCCGAGGCGTTTTGCATCGCGAAAAGGCGCATAGGGAGCGATGATGATCTGACGCGGGAGTTTGCCAAAGTAAACGCCGATAAGATTTGGCTGGACCGCGTCTTGTGGATGGTGATCGGTTACGCATGCATTGGCCTATTGCATTCGTTCGCGTCGGTGGCGAGCAACTTATTCACTCTCGCCGTCCACAACCTGATGCCGAGCGACCTTCTTACAGGGCCGGCGAGCCTTGCCTCGGATTTGGGGGCTCTAATAGTTCTGTTGTGCCTTGTCTGGCGATCTGGAATGCGTGCCGATGGCTTTGTCTGGAAACTCGGAAATTGGCTGAAAACGCGTCCGATAACGACGGCAGTTACGCTCATTTTGCTCAATTTTAGCGGCCCCTTTGCGAACATGGCGACATACCATTACTTGTCTCCTCCAACTGTCAGGGCGGCTCAGATTTGGCAGGTGGGATTATTTGCGGTTTTCGCGCTTATCCCGCCGGTTATTCTCGGTTGGTTGCTGGCCCGTAGCCGACGGATGAAAGCGAGTTGATGCAATTCCTCATCGCACATCCCGGCAGTCGCATTCGACTGAAACTCTAGCTGGCGAGGAAAAGGTGAAGCGAAATGCCCCGAACCATCCGCCGCACTGTGTTACGAGGTTGCATCCCAAAGACGGTTTTACCTTGGTGGAACTCCTGGTGGTCATCGCCATCATCGCCATTTTGGCGGCGCTCTTGCTGCCGGCCTTGAGCGGGGCCAAGGCGAGCGCCAAGGGAACTGCCTGCATAAACAATTCCAGGCAGTTAGGCATGGCCTGGCATCTCTACAGTGATGACAATGCGGGGAGACTTGTCAACAATTGGGTTGCCGATGGCTGGCCGATTCACCAGGAACCGGAAACCTACCGCACTATCTCAAACCAGAATTGGGTCTATGGATGGATGGATTGGTCCTCGTCTCCTGACAACACGAACACGCAACTCATGGCCGAAGGTTTGCTCTTTCCGTACGCCAAGGATCCCAGGCTCTACAAGTGCCCCGCCGATCGGTATCTTTCGTCGGAGCAATCCGGGGCCGGATTCAACGAACGCGTCCGCAGCGTCTCGATGAACGGGTTCATCCTGGGCAGCGCTATCCCGGGCGCATACTGGGTTCCGGGATTTTTCTCTTATGCCAAGGAGAGTGACATAACGGCCCCGGCGCCGTCGCAGCTCTGGGTCTTTGCAGACGAGAACGCCGACACGATCAATGACGCCTGGCTCATGATGATGATTGAGACGGCCGACACAAACCAGTGGGGCGACATGCCGGGCAGCTACCACGACGGGGCCTGCGTGTTTGATTTCGCCGACGGTCATAACGAGATGCACAAGTGGCGGTCGCCGAAAACCTGCCAGCCCGTGACCTTTACCCGACCAACGGTCATTGATCCGGGCAGCGTTGATATTCAATGGATGCGGAGCCGCACCACCGTTCCGTCCCCTTAACAGCGTGTTTTGAAAATTTGTCGGCCGGTAAAACGAAAAGGTCAGAAAAGAAAAGGGGTCAACCGCTTTTCTTTTCCAATTATGAATCTTGCTTGAGCGCCGGCACGCGGAGAATCGTTTTCAGTCGTTCGGGAGGAACGCGGCGCGGGTCGGAAAGATAAATCTCGTGGTGGGGGCCGCTCAACTTTAATCCGTTGGCTTGAGCGAAGCTCTGCATGAGAGCGACCGTTTCGGCTTCTTTATCATACGGCCCGACGTGCAACATCTGAACGCAGAGGCCCTCGTCAATCGTTTCGAGTGTCACTTCCCGGATCTCCGCCGATTTGCCGCGCTTGAGCAGCGTGCCCACGGCGGTCTTCAGGTCGTCGGGCGAAACAAAATCCGGGGTGCGGATCATCAATTTCCATTTCCACTGGTCTTTGGGGATGGGGGCCGGATCGCCGTCAAAAAACCACTGGCCTTCGAGCTTGCACACGGCGTAATCCTGCTTGCCGGCGAATTTGCGTGTCATTTTGATGGTGAAGGCGGCGCCGTAGAGGGCGCCGATGCAGGCGGTGAAGCGGGTCCCTCCAGGGGCGCCCTGGCCGCTGATGGCCAGATAGCGCGCGGGTTTCGCGCGGACGAGCACCGGCTCCTTTGGGGTTGCGTATTCGGCTTTGTGAAGTTTGTAGAGATCGAGTTTTGCAGTCATGGTTCTTCTCCAGGTTTGGGTTGTTTTGTTTTATGGCGATTTCATTTTGTCTCAAGCGGCGCGTGGATGTCGGTGACCAAATCCTCCGGGTCGGTATTTTCGGGTGAGTTGAAGTAAAGCTCCAGGCACGGCGTTGCGCGCAGGCGGCGGCCGCTGCGGGGCAACCATTGGCCGAGGAGTCTGGCATAGCTCTGGCCGAGTTTTTCGTAGGGGCCAAAATGGGTCAGCACGGCGTAATCCCCGCCGGGAATGACTTGCACGCCGATTTCACCACTGGCGCGGAACTTCGCGTCCACGGCGACGCAGGCGTCGTAACGGGTTTTGTCCGGGGGCGTGACCGCCGGGTCATCGAGAGAGATGCCGATGAATTGCGGGGCGGAGCCGAGCAGCCCTTCCTTGCCAAGCAACATGGTGAAGCGGTCCCAAATCTTTCCGACTTGGTTGTAGGGTCCGATGTGCCGCATGAAAGCGACGCGGATGGGTTGCAGGTTTTTGACGGTGACTTTCATGGTTTTGTCCTCAAGTTGCGCGGCGCGAAAACTTCCCGGCGGCTTTTGGCGCCGGTAATGCACGCCGGAGCGGGTTTGAATGCGGGCGCTGACGCCGTTGCGGCCGCGGAACTGCACGGGCGACAAGCCGAAGGCCTTGCGAAAGGCGCGGCTGAAGGCTTCGTGGGTTTGATAAGCCGCCTCGAAGGCGACCTGCACGACCGGCGTTTTGGTGAGCTTGAGCTGGCAGGCGGCGCGTTCCAATCGCAGCCGGCGGACATGGCTGCCCAGCGATTCGCCCAGCATTCCAGTGAACACATGATGGAAATGATGCGGCGCAAGGCAGGCCAGCCTGGCGAGATCGTCGAGAGCCAACGGTTCGTCGAGGTGCTGTTGGATATGCACCAGCACGCACAAGAGGCGCTCCTTGTAGAAACGCAGCGTGGCCGGCTTTGCCGAAACATTCATCTTGCCGAGAAGTTTATCACATCCGGCCGCCGGTTGCTTGACAGTTTTTGCGATTTTTAGAGCGGTTTAAGAAATACTATAGCTGAGGCTTGATGAGGATTGTGTTCGGCGAGGCGCCGAACACGGCAGGCGAGGGCGCCCGCGCTCCCCCAAAATCCAAACATTTTAGCGGCTACAGTTTTCATGAAAATGCTCTAATTGGGTGGGGCAGCCGTTTTTTGGCGCGCCACACGACAAAAAAGGACGCGCAATTTGCGTTGACCGTCAGAGATTACTAATGTAATCTTTTAAGGATTACAAAAGCAATCGTTACGACGCCGCCATGAAAAAAGCGCCGCGCATTTCGGAAACCGAGTGGGAGGTCATGAAGGTGGTCTGGTCCCAGGCGCCCTGCACCGCGGGTGAGATCATCGCCGCCTTGCAGCAGGCCGACGGCTCCTGGCATCCTCGCACCGCCAAGGCCTTCCTGAACCGGCTTGTCAAAAAGAACATTCTGGGTTTCCGCAAAGAAGGGCGCGCCTACGTGTATCGTCCGCGGCTCCGGCGGGAGGCATGTGTGGACGCCGCCAGCGAGTCGTTTCTGGAGCGCGTGTTCGGCGGGTCGCTCAAACCGATGCTCGCGCACTTCGTGCAGCGGGACAAACTCTCGGCCGATGAAATCCGCGAGTTGCGGCGTCTGCTCAAGAACCCTGATTAACCCGCATTTATGCATGCAATATTCTCCCATCTTCCCGTCGTGGCAAGAATGTCGGGTGAGGCATCGGTTCTGATTGTGCTGGTGCTGGCGGCGCAATGGCTTTTGGGGGAGCGTCTCAAACCGCGCTGGCGTTACGCCCTATGGCTGCTGGTTTTGTTGCGCCTGGCCTTGCCGTGGACCATTCCTTCTCCAGCAAGCCTTTTCAATGTTTTGAAAATGCCCGGCGCGGCGCAGCCGGAAGCGGCGCCCGTCCAGACGGCGGACGATTCCATTTCGATTACCCAAGGGGCGGGCGCCCCGTTGCTTTCATCCGGCGCCCACTGGCTGGGGTGGGTGTGGGCCACGGGCGCTTTGTTTCTGGCGGGATTGGCGGTGATCTGCCAATACAAATTTCATCGCCGCGTGGGACGATTGCGACCGTTGATTGACGAGCCGGCGCTGCGTTTGCTGGAAGATTGCAAGGCGATCATGTGCGTTTCCACGCCGGTGACGGTGGTCGAGACGGAGGCGGTGAAAAGCCCGGCGCTGTTTGGTTTTGTGCGTCCGCATTTGCTTTTACCGACAGGGCTGGTGTCCACTTTCACGCGCGAGGAACTCCGCCATGTCTTCCTGCATGAATTGGCGCACATCAAGCGACTGGACATCGTGACCGGATGGGGGACGCTGGGTTTGCAGATCATTCACTGGTTCAACCCGCTGGTCTGGCTGGCCTTTCACCGCCTGCGCGCGGACCGGGAGCTGGCGTGCGACGCGCTGGCGCTCTCGCGCGCCCGGGCGGGAGAGAACGAGTCCTACGGCCTGACGATCGTGAAGCTTCTGGAAGGATTTGGCCAATCTGCCTGGGGGCCGAATCTGGCCGGTATTTTGGAAAACAAACAGCAAATAAAAGAAAGGATGCGTATGATCGCGAAATTCCATAAGAGAGACCGAAACTGGGCGCTGGCCGTTGTGCTTTTGGCCGGCTTGGCGCTAGTCACATTGACGGACGCGCAGAATCAGGCAAAGCCCCCGGCGGCTGAAAGCGGCGAACCTGACGCCGCCAAAGGTGTGTGGGCGGTAAGATTCGAGGCGGTCGGCGATTTCAAGCCGAAAACTCCGGGCGATTTTTTGGGCAGGATCCCTATTTATTCAGGTCAAGACGGGGAGATCGGCTATTTCAGAACGACGAAACAAGGCGACAAATTGGCCGGCTCTTTTCTGGCTTCTGATCCCGATCAGCTCAAGGCGGCGCTCAACAAGCTGCCGGGGATTAAAGTCACTTCCGTGGAAAAGCTGACGCCAAAGAGCCTGGCCGAATACGAGAAGTCGCCGCAGGAGTCCTTGATTGAGTCCAACCATCTGGATGCCTCGCAGGGTGTGTGGGCGGTAAGATTCGAGGCGGTCGGTGATTTCAAGCCGAAAACTCCGGGCGAGTTTTTGGGCAGGATCCCTATTTATTCAGGTCAAGACGGGGAGATCGGCTATTTCAGAACCACGAAACAAGGCGACAAATTGGCAGGCTCTTTTCTGGCTTCCGATCCCGATCAGCTTAAGGCGGCACTCAACAAATTGCCGGGGATTAAAGTCACTTCCGTGGAAAAGCTGACGCCAAAGAGCCTGGCCGAATACGAGGAGTCGCCGCAGGAGTCATTGTTGGAACGTTAGGCGGCATTACACTTTGTGAAAATACAAACCATCAACATAGTCACGGCAGCCACTCTTTTTTTAGTAGGTTGCGGCAAACAGAACGGCTCGTCCGGCACAGCTTCATCGCCAGCAAAAGAGCCGAGTAGCGCAGCATCAGCGGCGACAGCCGCCAACATCACCGGGACTTGGAAATGGATAGCGCCCACAAACCCGGACGGCAAAACCCCGGACATTACCTTTACTCTCAAACTTCAGGGAGCGACTTTGACGGGCACGGTCAATAAGAGCACCAGTACGGAAGTTATCACCAACGGTGTGGGTCAAGGCGACGAGGTTTCGTTCCAAACGGTTGTCCAAAAGAAAGCCGGGCCAACTACGACCACATACAGCGGCAAAATCAGTGGCGACACAATCAAGGGCAAAGTGGAGGTTGAGGTGGGCGACAGAAAACTCGGCACCCAAGATTGGGAAGCTGACCGAACCAAGGAATAGCTTGCACATGACGCCTAACAAGTCGCGTTAGGCGTCATTTTATGCGAAAAACGCTCCGGATGACATTCCAAGCTGGCTCCCGACGCATGACTGTGGCAGGCTGGCCTGGTAATTGAATCCGGAGACATTTCTAGTCAATAAGAATCTGAGCGCGCGAATGGTCCGCAGCGTCTTGTGGAACCATGGAGCGGTGGCGGCCTGCCTTTTCGGCTCCGCCGGCTCGGCCCGGTTCTGGCAGGCCTGGACTTACCTGGGCGTTCATCTAACTGCTACGATCTGCACTTGCGCTTATTTCTACCGGCGCAACCCTGCCCTGCTCGAACGCCGCTTGTTGAAGAAAGAGACCCTATTCGCGCAAAAGTTCATCATGGTAATATGGAGAGTGTTGGGCGCGTCGTCGCTGGTGCTGGCCGGATATGATCATCGCTTTCAGTGGTCCCGCACCGTTCTGAAACCTGTCCCATTCTGGCTGGAGTTGTTGTCGTTATTGTTCATTGCGGGCGGTCACATCCTGTTTTTCCAAGTCGTGAAAACAAACAGTTTCGCAGCCAGTGTCATCCAGGTGGAAGCCAGCCAGCCGGTCATCACGAGCGGACCTTATGGACTGGTTCGCCACCCCATGTATCTGGGCTTCGCCCTGATGACGGTCTTCACGCCATTGGCTCTCGGCTCGTTCATTGCCTTGCCGGTTTCAACGTTCATTCTTCCTATGATCGCCTGGCGCCTCCTTAATGAGGAGAAGATGCTTCGCGGCGCGCTGCCCGGCTATGTGGAATACTGCCGGCAGACCCGTTGCCGGCTCATACCGTATGTTTGGTAATATGACGATTCCGGCTGAATTGCTGCAACGGCTTGCCGGCGCCAAAAGCGTGACCGTGCTCACAGGCGCCGGCGTATCGGCGGAAAGCGGCGTCCCCACATTTCGCGACGCGCAGACCGGGCTGTGGGCGAAATTCAGTGCCGAGGAGCTGGCCACTCCGCGCGCTTTCCGACGCGATCCGCGCCTGGTTTGGGAATGGTATGAGTGGCGGAGGAAGCTGGTCGCCGGCGCGAAGCCAAATCCAGCGCACGTTGCCCTGGCAGAAATGGAGAGGGGCTTTCCGCGATTCCATCTCGTCACGCAAAACGTGGATGGTTTGCACCAACGCGCCGGAAGCCGGCGCGTCATCGAACTGCACGGCAATATCATGCGCACGAAATGCTCTGAGGAAGGCACGATTGTCTCGAGTTGGAAGGAGACGGGGGATGTGCCGCCGAAATGCCCGGCCTGCGGCGGCTGGTTGCGGCCCGACGTGGTTTGGTTCGAGGAGGCGATGCCGGAAGCGGAGATGGAAGAGGCCACGAGCGCGAGCAGACATTGCGACGTGTTTTTCTCCATCGGCACGTCCACGGTTGTTTATCCCGCGGCCGCGCTGCCATCGGAAGCGTTGCGCAGCGGGGCGACTGTGGTTGAGGTCAATCCGCAGCCGACGCCGTTGACGGCGCAGGCGCACTTCGCTCTGGCTGGGGTGGCGGGAGTTGTGTTGCCCGAATTGGTGAAGGCGCTCAAGGCCTTTCGCGCCTCTTGAAATGGAGTCCCGTCCGGGAGTTGCACCCGGCTGAACGGTTTTGCAGACCGCTGCCTCGGCTGCTCGGCCAACAGGACGAAAAGCGAGCAACATCATGAATCAGGGTTGCCTCGTTCGAGATGCAGAGGTCCACCCTTCGCATTCAGTTGGAATTCTTCCAATACTAAAATGGCTGGCCAAATTGTTGTAGTAAGTGAGTATGGACAGGTAAATCGAGAAGCGATCCTAACAGCACATGCTAAGAGAAATGCATCTGGTTTGGCGGTTCAACCGTGGTCACACGGATGCTCTGCGCGAGATTTATGAACAGCATAAGCACGAACTGGTCACCCTGGCTGCAGCACTCCTAATTGACAAATGGGAAGCCGAAGACGTTGTACATGACGTCTTTGTCGGCTTCATCCGGTGCGGTGGCCGGTTCCGACTGACAGGCAGTCTGAAAGGATTTTTGGCCACCTGCGTGGCCAACCGGGCCCGCAACCGAAACAAGTCGAAGCGGAACCATACTCCGGGCGAAGCCGCTGCCACCGAACCTGCCGCGCCGGACAACGAGCGTCCCGATCTGGCGACCATGTTCGGAGAAGAATTCAGGTGCGTGGGCGGGGCGTTGGCGGAATTGCCATACGAACAGTGGGAAGCCGTCGTGTTGCGGTTGTGCAGCAGGATGCGGTTTCAGGCGATTGCCCGAATGCAAGGCGTCTCAACCAATACGGTCCAGGGCCGTTACCGCTACGGCCTGGACAAACTGAAAACACTCTTGGACGGAAAGTTAAGCTTATGAAAAAGACACAGGATATTTCGCAAATCTTGCGGCAAATGCGCGTGCCGGCCAGTTCGAAACTCGACGAACGCGTTCACCGTGAAATTGGCAATGCGGTGACGCCGGCAGCCACAGCGCCCGCCGGCCCAGAACTCACTCTCGGACAAATCTTCGCTTTGATTCTGAAAAGACAATCCACCCGTTACACCATCGCTACCACCCTGGTGCTGGCAGTGTTGGCAGCGCTGGCTTTAATTCATTCGACCCCTTCGGCCTGGGCCATGGAACAGGCAGTCGAAGCCCTCAAGAAATATAGAGGCCTTCAAATGTCCGGTGATTTCACCGCGGACGGCAAAACCTCTCCGCTCGAACTCTGGGCGAGGGCTGAGGTGACCGGCAACTTTGTCGAAGCCGCCCTGGCAAAAGTGGGGGATGTAGCAACGGTTTGGACAAAGGACAACAAAACCTACACCTACGACCAGGACGACAAGATGGTGCAAGTCGAGCCGGGCATCACGTTGGATTTGGACCCCTGGCCCGGGCCAGAGTTCCTGACCCAGCTCTCCAAAGTAAAAGATTATAAGGCGATTGAAGGCGACGATCCGGCCACAGGACGGAAACGAATCGTCGTCACCTGCAGCTCCGACAGCTTTAACGGGCCGCAATCGTATCTTCTGGAATTTGATGTCCGGACCAAGCTGCTCGTCAGCATGAAAGTCTGGGAAAATTCCAGGCGAGAAGGAACGCCGAAATTTGATTTTGAGAAGATAATCTATTTTGAGGATTTGCCGGACAGCACCTTCGATTTCCAACCTCCCTCGGGCATTTCCGTTACGAACGCGGCATTAACCATCCCGGATGCGGGAGCCAGCCTTCCGGCAGTGAGCGATCCCAAGTATGGGATTTCCGCGCAGGGGATGACCCGTGAAGAAGCTTGTCAAAAAATTCTTCAGCAAGCATGGGAGGCCAACTTTAAATATGACTTTGCGCGCATCCGCCAGCTTTTTCCGCTTGCCGCCGACACGTCTGACGAATCTCTGCGCGAGGCGGTTAAGCGGGCTGGAATAGTGCAGCTATTGAAAATCGGCGGCATCGAAAGAACCGGCCGCTCGAAACTCGGCCCGCTGGCGCTGGTTCCGAGTTGGGTCCGTGCTGAGGACAACACCGTGTCAGAAATATGGATGATCGTGCAATTCCGCGAAACCGATGGGGGAACCTCCTGCGTGGTCTATGGCGCGCATGGATACGCGCTGAACGTGAAGGAGTGACCGTTGCCATTATGCGCACGCGGTTTTTGACAAGCGCGTAATGAATTCGCTCTGGCCGGGGCGGCGGGGGTTGTGTTGCCCGAATTGATGAAGGCGCTCAAGGCGTCGCGACCCTCTTGAGTTTTTTTCGTTGATGGTGGTGTCGAGATGGGCCCTTGCCGGAAGGCGTTTTTGAGTTGACATGCCCGGACCGAATGGCAAGCTGGCCTCGGAGGAGGCAAGCTGTTCCTGGCGCGATGAACAACAAGATGACAAGAATGACGGCCCTGGCCCGGCGTTTTTTGGAGTGTCGGCGGCTCCCCCTGGCGCTGGCGCTGGCCGCGATTATTTTTATGCTGCCCGCTTTGCGAGCGGGACTGCTGTGCGATGACCTTATCCAGCGACTGAATCAGTTCCCGCGCGCTGAATTGCCGCCGCGCGTCCTGGACACGGGATTTGTGGCGAAGGATTCGGGCCAATTGGGCACGGTGCTCGTCAATCTTTTTGGATTTCTCCGCGATAAGGAAACCGCGACGCGGGCCAGAGATTACGGGATCGCGCCGTGGTGGGCGTCGGAGGGCTGGAGGGCTGCCTTGTTTCGGCCAGTGACGGCGCTGACTCACTGGCTGGACTACCGGCTGTATCCCAACTCGCCGGCGCTGATGCATGCGGAAAATATCGCCTGGTACGCCGCGGCCGTTTTTCTGGCGGCAACGCTTTACCGGAAGATCGCGACGTCCGCCGGCAGCCGCGATCTCCGGGAGAAGCTTTCCGGGTCCGGCGCCCCGCCGAAAACGCAGGCGGGCGTATGCGTTGCGGGCCTGGCGGCCTGCCTGTGGTTGCTGGACAAGAACACCTATTGCCCTGTGGCGTTCGTGGCGAACCGCGGCTTTTTCATAGCGCTTGTTTTTGGGCTGCTATGTATGCGCGCGCATCTGCGGTGGCGAGCCGGCAAATCCAGGGTGTGGATGTGGCTTTCCGCCTTGTGCCTGCTGCTTTCGCTGCTGGCCGATGAGGGCGGGGCGTCAACACTGGCCTTTCTGATGGCCTACGCTCTGGTGCTCGAGCCAGGCGGGTGGAGAACGCGCCTGAGCAGTCTGTTGCCCGCCGCCGTGGTAGTGATGGGGTGGCGCGCGGTTTATGTCGGCTGCGGTTTTGGCGTGAGGAATTTCCCCGGGTACATTGACCCGGGTTACGCGCCGTGGTTGTTCCTGGAAAAGTTTGTCCCCAGGGCAATCGAGCTGCTCGGCGGGCAACTGACGGGTCTGCCGCCAGAATTGACGATGGGGCTAAGCGCAAAGTGGCAAATAATTGCGGCGCTGTTCTTCGCCGGGTTCAGTCTGATTTGCGCGGTGGCGTTTCTGCCGGTAGTGCGCCGAGACGCCACGGCACGATTCTGGGCTGTGGCGATGCTGCTGGGCCTGGGGGCCGCGGCAACCGTGGCTCCGCTTAGCAAGAACCTGGGGTTTATCGCGGTTGGGGCCTTTGGGGTGATCGCTTCATTTCTGGCTGGCTTTGCCGCGCCGCAGGAGCGGGCGGCGATGCCCGGACCGCTTCGGGCGTTGTCGTGGTGCGTGGCGATTTGGCTGGTGGTCGCCCACGTGCCCGGGGCGCTGGGAGCTCGAATTGCCCTGGGGCTGGGAAGCCCATCCGTTCCGAAGATAACAGAGGGCATGTGTGTTTTCGGGTATTCGCCGGAGATGGGGGAGCGGGATGTTGTGGTGATAAACGATCCAACCTCAGTCTCCGTACTTGTTCCGTTTGATCGGGCCTATCGTGGCCGGCCTCTGCCAAGAACGATTCGAATTCTAGCGCCGGGCATCACCCCTTTGGAGGTGAGCCGAGCGGATGTTTCGACGCTGATCCTCAAGGCCAAAGGGTCTGACCTGTTTGCCTGCCCGGACGTCGGAGTAATTCACTGGGGCTACGCTTGCAAATCTATCAACGACTTCCTTTATGGCGAAAGGGTCTGGGAAACAGGGACCCGTGTGACGAACAAGGCGTTCGTGGCGGAGATTCTGGAGGTCAGCCCAAGAGGGGCGCCGCGCTCTGTGGCGTTTCACTTCGGAAAGCCCCTCGAGTCGGAGGGGATGCTTTGGCTGTATTTCGACTGGCGCCGCCGCGCGCATTTGCCTTTTGTGCTACCGCGGATCGGGGAAACGAATGAGATTGCCGGGGCCGAGTCGCTGGGGCCGAGAGGGCCGCGGGATTAAGGAGGCTGATCTGTCAATTCAAGAGATGATACCAATTATCGCGCTGGCGCGGTTCGTAGCCCAGGTCTGAGATAAGCCGCCGCATGTCGGCCACGCTCATGCGAAAGGCGGCGCCGGCCTGGGAAACGACGTTTTCCTCGATCATAATGCTGCCCAGATCGTTGGCGCCGAATTTCAAGGCCACCTGGCCGATCTCCAGCCCCTGGGTGACCCAGGAGCTTTGGATGTTGGGGACATTGTCCAGATAAATGCGGCTCAGGGCCTGCGTGCGCAAGTAATCATGCGCTCCCGCGGGCGGGGCTTTGAGGCGGGTGTTGGCGGGCTGGAAGGTCCAGGCGATGAAGGCGGTGAAGCCTTTGGATTTGTCTTGCTGCGCGCGGACGCGTTCCAGGTGCTCAATGCGGTCCTCCACGGTTTCCACATGGCCAAACATCATGGTGGCGGTGGAGGCCAGACCGAGGCGATGCGCGGCGTCCATGACGCTGAGCCAATCGTCGCTCATGGCTTTCAGCGGGGAAATCCGCCGGCGCACGCGGTCCACCAAGATCTCGCCGCCGCCGCCGGGAATGGAGCCGAGTCCCGCCTGGACAAACCGGGAAATGATTTCTTCGAGCGGCAACTGGAAAACTTCGCGGAAATGAACGAACTCGCTGGGGCTGAAGCCGTGGATGTTGATTTGCGGGAACTTCTTTTTGATGTGGGAGAGCAAATCCAGATACCATTGGAGCGAAAGTTTGGGATGGTGGCCGCCCTGGAGCAGAACCTGGGTGCCCCCCAGCGCCAGGGTCTCCTGGATTTTCCGGTCCATTTCGTCCCGCGTGATGATGTAGGCGTCGGCGTCCTTCTCGGTGCGATAGAAGGCGCAGAATTTGCAATAGACATTGCAGACGTTGGTATAATTGACGTTGCGGTCCACGATGTAGGTCACGATTTGGTTGCCCTGGCCCTGGTGGGCGCGGGCCTGGGCCAACTGGCGGCGGCGGTCGGCCAGCGCGCCCAAGTCCTCCAGGGGCAGGTGAAAAAGCCGGAGCGCCTCGGCCGGGCCAATGCGCCCGCCGGCCCAGACTTTTTCCATCAATTGCTGCTCGTCACTCATGCTCCTGGAATCTAAGGCCAAAGAAGGAAAGTTCAATCCCCGCTCAGAAAAACGGGTTGTGGGCCCGTTCCTCCCCGACGGTGGTCAGCGGCCCGTGTCCGGGGCACAGCAGCGTCGCCGGGGGCAGGGATAGAATTTGTTCGCGGACCTTTTGGCGGGCCAGGTCCCAGGACTGGTTGCCGCGGCCGATGGAGCCGGCAAAAATCGCGTCCCCCACCATGGCCACATGCGGGGCGTCGTCCGGCCAGTTGCCAATAATATACGTGACACCCTCCTCCGCGTGGCCGGGGGTGTCGCGATGGGAGATGCGCAGGCTGCCCAGGTGCAGGAAATCGTTGGCGCGGTTGCGCTGCTGCGGCGGGGCGCTGCGCGCATTGGTGTGGATCTGGAGTTTGGGGAATTTTTCGCGGATCGCGGCCATGCCCCCGACATGGTCCTGGTGGAGGTGCGTCAGGAAGAGATGGCGCAAAGCCAGGCCGTTTTCCTGGATCAATTGCAGCGCCGGCGCGGCGTCCCACCCTGTGTCAAACAAAGCCGCCTCGCGCGACACCTCGTCCCAGGCCAGGTAGCAATGGACGGCCATGCCCTCGGCCGTAGTGGTGATCTGGCGCAGCTCCCGCCAGAGCGCCAGGTCGGGCGCTGCCGGCAGCCAGCCGTTGGCGATGCGTTCCAGTTTCGCTCCATCCAGGCCGAGGGCGGGGCCGAGGGCGGCAAAATTCACCGGCGCGGCCGCTTGGCCTGTTTCCTCCAGCGCATTCCATTGGGCCAGGCTCAAGCCGGCGGCCCGGGCGGCGACCGGGGCCTCCACCAGGCGGGCGGCGCGGCCCTTGCGTAGAATGTCGCCCAGATGGTCTTCCAAGTTCATGTCCGGCACAAGCTAACCAATCCCCGGGAAAACGTCCAGACCCGTCATGGTAAATCCGGTCGCCCATTTCCGCTGCCATCGTCGGCGCATTCCCGCACGTTCACTCCCGTTGACTCACGGGAAAAAGACACCGGCGGGTTCTGAGTAAGCCGGTCGTTTGCGACCCATGTTTTGGTCTGGGGGTATTGATACCATTTTGGGTGTTCGATGGCGAGATAAAACGAGC
>JBEKOF010000043.1:0-23299 GCA_049522055.1 Verrucomicrobiota bacterium
GCCGTCATTGGAGTCGCCGAACCGCTCGATCCTAAATCTCTCCGCACCCGCGAGTACCTGCAAGCCGTGGCGCGCCGGGCTAAACTGGATTTCGTCCCCCACGAGCGCCAGTGGCCCGTCCTTCCCGCCGCGGCTTCCAGCCAGGAGGCTGCGGAACGCGCCGGCCCCGCCGCCCAGGCGCCCCCGGAACTCCGCGGCCGGTCTCCCGCTGGTTACGACCATTGCGGATTAAACGAGTGAGCCATTCACCGGAAAGAAGATTCGCTTTCGCAGTTTGATTGGAACTTCGACCACATCCCAGACGCGCAACTTGTGGCCTGCTGCTTTTGGGAATACGCCCGCCAATCCACGTTCATCCGCCATGTCCGGCAGCGGTGCTTGCGGAACGGGCGCGCCGGTGGAAATTGGAATCAGAAACTGAATGCCGATTCGGAAACCCTCCACGCGATCGTTACGTCGGCGAGCTTGACTTTCGTTGGCATACGCGCAACATGAACAATGGTCAGAAAACCGCATTGGCCGTTCAGGGCGCAATAGGCAGGCGGCTGCCGTGCAGGTCAATCACGCAATGAACCAACTGCTTTTTGGCGACAACATAAACTGGCTGCGAGACACGAAAATGTTTCCCGATGCCAGTGTGGACTTGGTTTACCTGGATCCGCCCTTCAATTCCAACGCGGATTACAACCTCCTCTTCAAAGAAGCCTCGGGAGAGGAAAGCCAGGCGCAATTCCATGCCTTCACAGACACTTGGCATTGGGCTGATGCCGCCGACACCTACAGAGAATTCCGCGATTCTTGCAAGAATACGGCGGTCGTGGACATGGTGGAATCGTTGTACGGATTTCTCAGGACTTCACCTATGATGGCGTACATAGCGATGATGGCTCCGCGTTTGGTGGAACTGCGTCGCGTCCTCAAAGCTACGGGCAGTCTCTATCTCCATTGCGATCCGACCGCCAGCCATTATTTGCGGCTGTTGTTGGACGGAATCTTTTCAGCGTCTCATTTTCACAATGAAATCATTTGGAAGCGGACATCCGCTCACGCCAATGTGGAGCAAAAATATGGAGCAATCCATGACTGTATATTATTTTATTCGGCCGGTGAAAGGATGACTTGGAATCAGCTATATACGCCATATACCGAGGAATATCTTGCCATGTTTTTCGACCAGACGGATGAGCGCGGGCGCAAATACTTTCGCAGAGATTTAACAGCGGCAATGTCTCATGCCTCTGGCGGACAGCTTTATGAATGGCATGGCGTCCGTCCGCCTCCGACCCGATGTTGGTCTAAAACAAAAGAGAACATGGATGAGTTGGAGGCCAAAGGAAGAATCCATTGGCCCAAAAAGAAAGGGGGGATGCCGAGACTGAAAGTTTATCCGGAAGACGTGCCGGGAGTTCCGATTCAAGATATTTGGGGCGACATAAAGACCATGCACAACTTATCCTCAGAACGATTAGGGTATCCAACACAAAAGCCGCAAGCATTGCTCGAACGTATTATTCAAGTGAGCAGCAATCCCGGCGACATCGTCCTTGATCCATTCTGCGGGTGCGGAACCACGGTTCATGCCGCCGAAAAGTTGGGGCGCACATGGATTGGCATTGACATTACTTACCTCGCCGTCAATATCATCAAAAACCGCCTTCAGGACGCTTTTGGCGATGATGTCAAGTATGAGGAAAAGGGACAGCCAACGGACTTTCAGAGCGCCAAAGCCTTGGCGCAACTGGACAAGTGGCAGTTCCAGCATTGGGCCTTGTCTTTGCTTGACGCCAGGCCCCTCAGGGAAGGTGACGGCAAAGGCGCGGATCGGGGCGTGGACGGAATGCTTTTCTTTTACGAGAGCGAGGACAAACGCCAGAAAATCCTTGTGCAAGTCAAGGGCGGCGGCGTCCAGCGCAACGATGTCGCGGCCTTGCTGGGCGACGTGAACAATCAGAAGTTCGCCGGCGGCGTCCTGCTCACCCTTGAAAAGCCGTCCGCGCCAATGCGCCTTGAGGCGGCCGATGCGGGGCGTTACAAGTCAAAAGTCTGGCACGACAAGGACTATCCTAAAATCCAGATTCTCACCATTGAAGGGCTGTTGAACAAGACCGAGCGCGTTGACGCCCCTCCGCAACAGAATCCATTTGCCAAAGCGCAACGCGAAGCCAAGCCGGAAAAACAAGAAGGGTTGGAATTATGAGCGATTGCGAATCGCAACCGGCTGCGGCGCAAGTTCTTATTTAAGAGCCATCCGTCGCTTTTCGGGGTCTCGGCGCCATCCCTTCGTTGGTAATCACTCCGCGCTTTAATTAAAAGCTTGACAAATCGCCAGCACTATGCTTCAATGGAAAGCATGAGAGGCGAAGTGCCAGTCCAATGGCCGGGCCAGACGGGAACCCGGGGCCAACCGCCGTCAAACGACTCCACCAAGCCCGCCGTTGCAGGGCTATCCACGAGAATTGCGCGTTCTCGGCAAAGTTTTCCGAATCGTCTTGATGAAAGACAAATGACAAATTCTCAATGACAAATTTTCAATTCAGACCGAGCGATTTGATCGCGGCGTCAGCCGCGCCAAGACCTCCCACCGTGGGCGTCAATTAAGCCAAATTAAGCCAAAAAAAACAAATCCCATGACCCGCAAAGGCAAAATCGCGCGGCTGCCGCATCCCATCCGCGAACAGATCAATCTTCGGCTGCAAAACGGCGAAATGGCCATCCATATCGCCCAATGGCTCAACTCATTGCCGGAGGTCACCGTGATGCTCGCGGCGGAGTTTGACGGCCAGCCCATCAACCAGATCAACCTCTGCCATTGGAAGCTCGGCGGCTACCGCGACTGGCACGCCCAACAGGAGGCCCTCCAAGCCGTCTCCCGCTTCGGCGCAGACGCCCCCGAGATCAGCAACTCCACCGGCGGCCAGTTGGCCGATCAACTGGTCGTTTGCCTCATGGCCCGCATCGCCGTCGCCCTCCAAAAGCAAGGGGCGGACGGGGAGGACCCCGTCGCCCAACTCCAGCGCTTGCGCCTCTTGTTCGCCGACTTTGTGGCCCTGCGCAAGGCCGATCACAACGCCCAATGGCTGCGCCTCGAACGCGAAAAGTTGGATTTGCGGTTCAAAAAAGGTAAGGCCGAGGAGGCCGCCCGCCAAAGGGAAATCGAAAACCTCAAGAACCCCCAAAATGGCGGTGTCCCCACAGAAGTCTTGGACTGGGTCAAAGAGGAGTTTAAAATAGTATGAACCAACCCCCCCGGGACTCCGCGCCCCAACCAATGTGCTGTCATGGAAGTTCTTTGTATAATTCTGATGCACAGGGAGCGCGGGCAGCCCGCTCTGCGGGCCAGCCTGCTGTTGTTCTGACTTCTCGCCCGCTTCCGTCGGCGTCCTGCCGACGGATTTATGAACAATAGTCCCGTGACACCCCAACCAACCAATCCACATGAATCGAGATGACCAGATCGTGCGCTTGCCGCAACCCGTCCGCGGGGAGATCAACCGCCGCCTGCAAAACGGCCAACCGGCCGCGGAAATCCTCCAATGGCTCAACACCCTGCCCGAGGTGCAGGCTCTCATGGCGGTCGAATTTGGCGGCCAACCCCTCAACGAGACCCACTTGGCCGCTTGGCAGCTTGGCGGATGCCGGGAGTGGGAGGCCCAACAGGACGCCTTGGAGGCGGCCTGCCTCTTCGGCGCCCAAGCCGCCGAACTGGCCGCGGCCGCCAACGGCCAATTGGCCGATCACTTGGCCCTCTGCCTGGCCGCTCGCATCGCCCTCGCCTTGCGCGAGCCGCCTCCCGTCGCGGATGAGCCTGCCCGCCAACTTCATTGGTTGAGCCGCCTGTGCGCCGACCTGGTGGCCCTGCGCAAGGGCGATCACTTCGCCCAATGGCTGCGCATGGAGCGGGAAAAGTTCGAGGCGCGTTTGAAAACCTTCAAGGCCGAGGAGGCCGCCCGCAAGCGGAAACTCCGAAAACCAAGAACAGACTTCAAAAATCACCACGCCTCCCCGGAAATGCACGCCTGGGTCGCAGAGAGGTTGAAGCGCCTCTAATCCAAAGCCGCCGCCGCCGCATCGCTCGCCGCTGCGCAATACCCATCATCCACGGTAGGGTTACTCCCCATAGTCAAGGGTCGCCTGACGGATTAGCTTCATCCAAATCGCAAACGCAAACGCAAACTTAAAACATCAGGAAAGGCATGATTATGAGACATGAAAATTTCAATGCTTGGAATTGCATCCTCGGCCTGGCGGTGGCCGTAATCTGCCCGCACCCGGACGCCACCGCGGGCCGGCAGCCCCTGAACCTTGGAACCGCCGGAAATTATGCGATTCTGGCAAAATCAGGAATCAGCACCGTGCCGCCTTCCGCCGTGACGGGCGATCTTGGAGTCAGTCCAATAGGCGCGACTGCCATCACCGCATTCTCATTAATTCTTGATAGCTCAGGCGCTTTTTCCACTTCGTCTCAAATCACCGGGAAAGTTTACGCCGCCGACTATGCCGTTCCCACCCCTGTCAACCTGACCACCGCGGTAAGCGACATGCAAACCGCCTACACAGACGCCGCGGGACTTTCCCTGCCTGATTATACCGAGCTGGGGACCGGATATATTGGCGGCATGATACTCGGCCCCGGCCTCTATAAGTGGAGCACCGATGTTACAATCCTCTCGGACGTCACTCTCTCCGGCGGCCCCAACGATGTCTGGATCTTCCAGATCGCCGGCAATCTGAGCTTAGCCGGCTCCACCAGTGTCCTCCTCAGCGGCGGCGCCCAGGCCGGCAACATCTTTTGGCAGGTCGCCGGCGGCGTGGGCGTGGCCCTTGGAACAACCTCCCAGTTTGAGGGAACCATCCTGGCTCAAGCAGCCATCACCCTCCAGACCGGCGCTTCCATCAACGGCAGGTTGTTGGCGCAGACCGCGGTGACTCTGGACGCCAATGCCGTGACGATCTCCCCGGTCCCCCCAACCTTCGCCTCCATCCAGCGTGCCGCAAACGGCGCCGTGACCCTCGTCATCAACAACACGCCCCAACTCGCCCTCACGCTGCAAACCTCCACCGATCTGATAAACTGGACCACTCTCGCCACGCCCACCCCGACCGTCACCCCTTACACCTACACCGACACCACGGCCTCGGCGGCAACCAATCGCTTCTACGGGGCGTTCTATCCATGATGCCCCCTTCCGTCGTCAAAGGTGGGGTTACACCCCATGGCGAAGAACCGGCGCATCGCTTAGTGTCACTCGAAGGTCAAACAAACTGAAAGAAAAAATTATATGTTATACACAATCGCAATCGTCCTGATCGTTCTTTGGCTGCTCGGCATGGTCACCAGCAACACCCTCGGCGGGTTTATTTACGTCCTGCTCGTCATCGCCGCCATCATGATCCTCGTCAACCTCATCTCCGGCCGCAGAGTCAGCTGACAGGGCTGTCAATCAAAACTCAGTATCTGGAGGTTTTATATGAACACAAAGACCATCGTCGCGATCCTTCTGGTCGCTTTCGGCCTTGTGGTGCTTGCTTACTCGGGCATCACTTTCAACACACCGGGCAAGCCTGTGGATTTTCTCGGCCTGCATATCCAGACCACTCACAGCCACTTCATCCCCCCGGTCGTCGGAGCGTTCACGTTCGTCGGCGGGATCCTCCTCCTGCTCGTCAAACCCAGGCAGGTCTGAGGCGCCGCCCGTCGGAACCTCTGAAAGGGGTGGGAAGATTTTGACAATCTCGAGGCCGCCACAACAATGAGCGCTATTTATGGCTTCATGCGAACGCCGATGGTTGTCCTGTGTGGTTGGTTTGTCACTGCTGACAGGCGGTTTTTTTTCCGCCGGCTGCCGGACGGGGGCAAACCATCCGTTGTTCACCACTTCCGGTCCGGGTTGGCGTGTGCAGCAAGGACAGGCGCTTTGGCGGCCGGGCCGCAATTATCCGGAACTGGGCGGCGAAGTCGTTGTGGCCAGTCATCCGGATGGGCGGTGCGCGGTTCAGTTTCTTAAAATGACGATTCCAATGGTTCTGGCGCAAACCAGTTCCACCAATTGGCTCATTCAGTTTCCCCCCAGCCAAATGGGTTTTGCTGGGAAAAACAACCCTCCGCCCCGCTTTCTCTGGCTCTACTTGCGCGCGGCTTTGGCTGGCGAATCGCTGCCCGGCCGCTTGCATTTTTCTCGAAAGCCGGACGGCGGCTGGAAGTTGGAAAACGTGAAATCAGGCGAGACCCTGGAGGGATACCTCGAACCATGAAAAACCGGTGGAACCGCGCGTGGTGGCTGTTATTGTTCGTGCCATTGGCATTCGGTTTAAGCCGGCTTCGGATTGACACGGAGGTGCTGGACTTGTTGCCGCCGGATGAACCGGCGGTGCAGGGGTTGAAGATTTATCAACAGCATTTCGCCAACGCGCGCGAGCTAATCATCACGTTGCGGGCCGCCGATGCCAACAAGGCGGAACATCTGGCGGAAGTTCTGGCAACCTGTTTGCGCCGCGAATCGAATCTGGTCGCCGCCGTCTCCTGGCAGCCGCCGTGGATGGAACATCCGGCGCAGGCGGCGGAAATGGTTGGTTATTTGTGGTTCAACCAGCCGCCCCTGGTTTTTGGCGGGCTGACCAACCGGTTGTCCGCCGGCCGCCTTCACGCCGTGCTGGGCGAAACCCGGGAAGTCCTGGCAACTTCACTCTCGCCGATGGACATAGCGGTGCGGTCATTCGATCCCTACGATTTAATGAATGTGCCCGCGCTGAAAAATTTCAGCGGAATGTCGGCCCAACAAGGACAAGAGATGTTTGCCTCGGCGGATGGCACGCTCCGCGTCTTGTATGTGGCGGCGCGGCCTGACCTGACCACTTACCCCGCCAACTCGGCCTGGCTGCAATCGCTCCAAAGAATTGTCGCGGATGTCGGGGCAAATCAGGCCGATTGGGCGGGGGTTGTCGTGCGTTATACAGGGCGGCCGGCATTTGTGACGGAAACAGCCGCAAGCATGCAGCACGATTTGAGCGGTTCAATCACCGGCACGGCTCTCATCATTGCGGCGCTATTCTGGCTGATGCACCGGCGCTGGCTGCCCATGCTGTGGCTGTTGGCGTTGCTGGCGGTGGTCCTGATCGCCACCGTCGCGGTGGGAAGCATCATCCTGGGAACCATCAGCGTCCTGAGCCTGGGGTTTGCCGCCGTGCTGCTGGGGTTGGCGGTGGATTATGCCGTGGTTCATTATCAGGAAGCGTTGTCCCACCCGCAATGGAGCATTTCGGAAGTCCGGCGCGCCATCTCCCCCAGCATTCTTTGGGCGGCCATTATCACCATCAGCGCCTTTCTGGTTCTGAATTTGGGCGGGCTGCCAGGGCTGGCCCAACTGGGCACGCTGGTGGCCATTGGCGTGGCGCTGGCGGCTTTGGTGATGGTGCTGGTTTATCTGCCGCCGCTGTTTCCGGCGCGATGGAAGTCCGGCGCAAATCAGCCCCGGCAGCCGTGGCGGTCTTATTTCATGCCGCCGCGTGAAAACATTCCTGTCTTAACCAGCCGGGCCGATCGTGCCTACCGATGGCGGGCAGGTATCGTCACCATGGTTCTGGTGGCCTGCGCGAGCGTGGCCTTGGCGTTCCATCTTCCTCCGCTGGACAGATCGGCCAACGCGCTTAAGCCGCAGCACAGCGAAGCAGAGGCCGCATTGGAGGAAATGACCGCAGCCATCGGCATTCCCCAAGATCCGCTTTGGGTGATCATTTCCGGCCATCACGAGCCAGAAGTGTTTGAGATTCTTTCCCAAGCCGATGGTGTTTTGCAGCAGGCAGTTTCAAACCGGAGCATCAGCGGGTATTTACTGCCGACAGTGATGTGGCCGCGCGCGGAATATCAGCAGGCCAACCGTGTTGCCGCCGCCGCGCTCGGAGTGCAAGCTCCCATGTTGCGCGCCGCCGCCGTGCAGGAAGGCTTCGAAACCAACGCCCTGTTCCTGACCGATGAGTTGCTGCGAACGTGGACGCGGGCGGGCAATAGCACGGACGTGTTCTGGCCGACCAACGACATGAGCCAATGGTTGTTGAAGAGATTTGTCGCCCGTTCCGACAATAAGTGGTTTGTCATGGGTTTGGTCTATCCGGCAACCAACGCCGTTTCCCCAGCCGCGCTCGCGGGACTTTCCAGCCGGTTGCAGGAGCAAAAAGTCTTGCTGTCCAGTTGGGGATTGTTGGGGAGCGTCACGCTGGAGCGTGTGCAGAGCCGTTTGTGGCTGGTGGTGACACCGATGATGGCGCTGGTTCTGGGTTCGCTGTGGATGGCGTTTCGCCGACTGGCGGAAGTGCTCTTGGGGCTGGCAGTCTTGTTTTTGAGTGGTCTTTGCCTGCTGGTCACCATGTCCCTGGCGGGCTGGTCGTGGAATCTGCTCAACCTGATGGCGGTGCCCCTGATTTTGGGCACAGGCATAGACTACAGCATTTTCATGCAACTGGCATTGCGGCGGCACGACGGCGACCTTGGAGCGGTGCGCCGTTCCATTGGACGCGCTCTGCTGTTGTGCGGCGGAACGGCCATTGCCGGATTTGGGTCTTTGGCGTGGTCGGGCAATGCGGGCATGGCCGGCTTGGGCAAGGTCTGTGCGGCCGGCATCGCCGCGAACATGTTGATTGCCGTCTGTCTGCTTCCGGCCTGGTGGAGTTGCCTGCAAAGGAAAAAACAACCGGATGCCGCGAGCAAAACGTCTGCTCCCTCGAGATTCTATTCGGCCGCGGTGTGGCGGTTGGGATTGATGGCCGTGCGAATTTTGCCCGGGGCGCTGCTGGAACCGCTTTGTTTGTTTGGGGCGGAGATTTATTACCGCCTTTGCTCCCGACGGCGGGAAGTTGTCATTCGCAATCTGCTCCCCGTGTTGAATGAGGATCGGAACGCAGCCGAACAGGCGGCGCACCAGCTATTCCGGCAGTTCGCCGTCAAGATGAAAGATCTCTGGCGTTATGAAGGCGGCATCGGGGTGAAGGCATGGCTGACAGAGGATTCCGACTGGGCCATCTATGAAAGGGCGCGGCAGCGCAGGCGGGGGGTGCTGCTGCTGACTCCGCATTTGGGCAACTGGGAAATTGGCGGACCGCTGCTGGTGCAACGCGGAGTCAAGCTTATCACCATCACGCAAGCCGAACCCGGCCAGGGTTTCACGGAATTGCGCCGCCAGTCGCGCGCGCGCTGGGGAATCGAGACCATTGTGGTGGGCGACGACGGGTTTGCCTTTGTGGAAATCATCAAGCGTTTGCAGGACGGCGCCACCGTCGCGCTGCTGATTGACCGGCCACCGAGCGTCAAGGCGGCGACGGTGACTCTCTTCGGGCGGCCCTTTCAAGCCTCGTTGGCCGCGGCGGAACTTGCCCGGGCCACGGGGTGCGCCCTCGTGGGCGTGACCATCGTGCGGAAAGACCACGGATATGAAGCCCGCCTCCTGGCAGAGTTTGAATACGACCGCCAGTCATTGGGCAATCGGGAGGCGCGCGGTCGGCTTACTCAGCAGATCATGCGTGCGTTTGAACCGGAAATTCGGCAACATGCCGGCCAATGGTTTCATTTTGTTCCCATCTGGCCGGAGCCGTTCGGGGCCGATTCCTCCGGTGTTCGAACGACGCCATGAAAACTCAAGGCAATGCGTCAGTCATGGGTGGTAGGGCGCGCACTCCGTGCGCGCCGCGGCGGGCAGAGGACTGCCCGCCCCACCTTTTTCCCCGCCGTCACCGACCCATTACAGCTCAATCCATTTTCCCGATTGCATGGCTCTGCCTCGCATTCACTGTAGCTGTCACGACCGGGCAGGCCCAATCCGAAAACCTCCTGGACCAGTGGATTGCCGCCCAGACGAACCTCCACACTTGGTCGGCCGATGTCCTCGAGACCCGCGCCCTGAAAACACTTTCGCAGCCGCTGGTTTCCACCGGCAAAGTCTGGGTGGCCTTGCCGAACCATTTTCGATGGGAATTGGGACAACCGGCGCAGACCATTGCCGTGCGGCAGCCGGACCAATTATTCATCATTTATCCGAGGCTCAAGCGGGTGGAAAAATATCCGCTCAACGGCAATCAAACCGGCCCCTGGCGCGATGCTCTGGCCCTGTTGGACGCCAGTTTTCCGCGCGACCGGGCGGATTTGGATTCCCACTTCCAATTGCTGTCGGTCATCCAGACCAACGGCATTGTTGAGATGAGGTTGCAGCCCAGGAGCCAGTCCGCCCGCAAGTTCATGAGTGAAATTTCGGTCACTGTCCACACGAACGATTTTTCGCCTGCTTCGACGGAACTGAAATTCAGCGATGGCTCCAGCATGCGCAACGATTTTATCAACGGAGTCATCAACCCGCCCATCAACGCGAGCCTGTTTGAAACCAATTTCGACCCCAATTTCACCCTGGTGGAGCCGCTCCGGCAATGAATGCCCCTGCCGACATGCTGGAAACGGCGTTACGGACGTTGCCGCATGGCCCGGAGTTCCGTTTCATTGACCGGCTGATCAGCCTGACGCCCGGCAAGGAAGGCGTGGGCGAATACCGGGTGCGCGGCGACGAGCCGTTTCTGCGAGGGCACTTTCCCGGCGAACCGATTTTTCCCGGCGTGCTGTTGGTGGAAGGCGCAGCTCAACTCGCAGGGATTGTCGCCCAAAGCGATCCCTCCGTCCCACCCCTGCGAAATTTGAAATTGGCCGCCTTGAGCGCGGTGAAAATTCCTGGGACACTATGTCCTGGGGAAACGATGAGAGTCCAAGCCGTGATCGTTGGCAGACTGTCCGGCCTGGTTCAGGCCCGGGCGGAAATACACGTCCAGAAGCGTTTAGTGTTGACGGCCGGGTTGACATTGGGCGGTTCCGTGCCGGTCAAATAGACAGGATTTCCGGGTTGGAAATTGCGAGCGAGTCTGCTGGGTATGCAATTTCTATAGGTAAAATGCTTGGCACTTTCGAGAAGGTGGGATTGCTGGCAAGGGACCAGCAACGAAGACAACCTTCGTTGCGGCGAACACGCTGATTCCGCCAATGTTGTCAACCGCAGAGTTTGGAGATCGGGTGGGGCAATTAGACTGACAGGGATGCGGGCCATGATACATGGCAAGGAGCCCCCTTTTTTTGGCCGGGACATTGGGGCTTCGTTCGACGACTTCAAGAATGGTCATCCAGGCCGGTCTTTCTCCGGCAGCAGACTTTCCGGCAGGCCGGTCAACTCAGATTGCGCGCCATCGGGCCGCCACACAACCCGCCCGTCTGGCAGGCACCGGATGATTTCGCCGTGAGTAGAGCCTTAAAGGAATGGAGCAGAACGGTGGCAATCCAGAAGAAAGTCCAGGATTTCCCCGAGGGTTAATTCTTGCTTTTGCAGCGTTTCCCAGCGCCGCCGGACTTGCTCGTGAGTTTCCGGGTTAGGTCCATGGACAGCTTTTCCTCGATCGCACGATCCTCGGTTGAGGCCGGTGACAAGCTGCCAGTTCCAGTTTTTGATAAAAGCGGCTCGGCCTTGTAGCGGTGATTGTTCGCCAGAACGCTTTCCATAAGCATCTCCGGCGTGATCTCTTCCACCAGGTCGAATCTCAGTTTCATCACTCACAATTTACCTCCTTCCGCGCGGATTGGCAAGAGGCGGAATTGTTTGAGGCGGCCGCTTCCGCTTGAGAAATTCCTGCCGCCATTGCGCGCGGGAGACCTTGCCGAGGCGGTTGCCCGCCACTGAGTCCACAAACCACCATTCGCGGGGAATTTGCCAGGCCGGAATTTTCCGCAATAAGAACTGCTTCAACTCTTCTCCACTGACGGGCGACTTCGCCACGATGCAGGCGATGATGTCTTCGGCGCGGTCCGCATCCGCGCTGGGAACACCGAAGGCCAGACACTCGGCAACCTGGTCGTGCTCCAGCAACACTTGTTCGATGGCGGCAGGGGATACTTTCCGGCCAGCCACATTGATCTGGTCGGCGAGTCGGCCCCGAAGATGAACTTCGCCGTTCACGATCTCCACCAGGTCACTTGTTTTGAAACAGCCCGCCATCAAAGCGCCGGACGGCGTTGGCCAGTAGGTTTCTCCAACCGCCTTGCCGCGCACTTCAAGGCAGCCGGCCTCTCCAATTTGCAGATCAACATTTCGCATCGGCCTACCGGCGCAGCTTTCCACCGTGCGGGGAACGGGAGTCGCATCATAAGCGATGCCGCCGCATTCAGAGGAGCCGTAAAAATTGTGAATTTTGATTCCGGTGGTGGAAAAAACCCCGGTTTCCAGCGCCAGCGGCAAGGGAGCGCCCGCGCTTATGGCCAGACGAACATTATCCGGGATCGCCCTCGCGGTGTGCCACGCCCGCCACAATGCCGGCACTGACGGCAGGGTGAAACCCGGGACTTTCGCGCGGATTATCGCCTGCCGGAAGATTTCCGGCAAAGGCGAGGGCGCAATTAAAAGCGGAATGCCATGCAAGAGGAGCGGCAACACCAGATTGGAGAAGCCGTAAGAATGCGCCAGGGAAATGGCGGCCACGTTGGGCCAATCCCGACGCAACCCCATTGTGGCCACGATATTTTCCGCGTCCGCCGCCAGTTGTTCCGCCGTGAAGGCGACGAAGCGGGGAGCGCCCGTCGTGGCGGACGTGGTTTTAAGATGGAGGCAGTGTGCCGGTGGCAGGCTCGTCACCCGCGGAGCTTTTTGGTCGGCTTCCATGGGGCAGACCATGCAATTGGAACGCCAAGCCTGCAAGACCGCAAAGACGAAACCGGCGTCGTGGCCGCGGGGAAAAGTCATCGGCTGGGAGGCCGCCGAAGCGTTTTCCACCAGCCGCGCCATTTCGTCGAAAGTCCAATGACGACCGGGAGAAAGTTCACGCAAGGCACATTCCCCGCCTCGTTCCCGGACGATTTGCCGCCAGCGCTCGTAAAGCATTTACAGCTTCGTATCGCAAGGCTACCTTGCGGCGCAAGCATGATTCTACCGCCCGTTGCGCCAGCCCGACAATTTGATTTTGAACGGGACACCTTTTCGTTCGCCAACGAACTGGTCTGGGAATACCGGCTCGATCCGGCCACCGGTTCCATGGTGACGCTGAAGAACAATCCCCCGCGGCCATACACCCATCGTTGTTTTGTCATGGTCCGAAGCGCGCGCCAGTTTTTTTACCACGCCCGGTTTGAGGCCCGTCAACCACCAGTCGCGGCGGATTCGTACCGCCGGCTCATCCGGCAAGTAGTTGGCCGCAGCCCGCGGCAGCCCAGCCGGGAACCTGACAAGATCGTCTTCCCGGGCTACGACGGCCTGCGCGCGTTCAGCCAGGCTCATGAAGCGCTGCTCAAAGCGGAGTGCGGCGGGGCGTGGCAGTCTTACGTATTGCGCAGCCATTGGCGGATGGTTTTTCCCATTTCGCGGCGCCACCAAGAAAACATCTCGGCGCGCTTGCTCGAATCCTTTGACCAGAGAGCGATGCCCATTGTCCACCTGGTGCGCTTTCCCCAGTTGACGATCAATCATGGGATCGTGTTGTTTGGTCATCAGGAAACTGAGACGGAGATACTCTTTGCCGCTTATGATCCCAATCAGCCGGGCCATCCGACGCAGTTGGTTTATCGCCGCACAGAACAGACTTTTCACTTGCCGCGCAATCACTACTGGGCGGGCGGCCGGGTGGACGTGATCGAAGTTTTCCGAGGCTGGATCTATTGAGGGGATGGTCCGCTTGGCTCAGATTTTTTCTCCTTTTGCGGGCGGAAGGCCATGCCAAAGAAGATCAAGCCGCAAAGATTGATGCCCGCAATATAACCGAGCTTGTAATTGCGGCCCGTGTTATTGGCGGCAAAAATCGGCACGTCCTCTCCCGCGAGCAGACTGGGCAACGCTGCCGGCATCAAGAAGCCATGAATTGTGCCCAGCCGGAATCCGGCCCTGGTTTCAGGGTGGTAAAGTCTGGGGACAGCCTCCTTGTAACAAAAACCCAGCAAAACGCCGGCCAGCGCCAACCAGATCAGCTTGATGCCCCACGTCCTCAAACGGTGGGAACCACTATTCGCTGGGTTGATTGTGCCGGAGATTGAATTCATGCAATTTCAAAATGCTATTCTCCAGGTCGCGGCCGGAAGAAGGTGAATCCGAAGTTCTTGTCCCGGCGGGCAGACTGCCCCACCACTGGCACCATCGCCAAGTATCGGTCAACGGATTTATGTGGCTGTGGGCGGCCCAGCCAATGACTTGAATCGGAACAAACTCAACCCGGCAACCGGCGTCAAGAAAAGTAACCAGCATCTCTGATTCGATTTCAAAGCGGCGGGCGTGGCAGGGCAACGCCGCCCAGATTTTCAAATCCACCAAACGGAAGCCGCACTGGGAGTCGGGCAGATTTTTGCCAACCCGGCGCGAGATCCGGCGGCTCATCCAACGGTTGACCTGCCGGCGCAGCCAGGGAATGGACCCGGCCTCATGCATGCGGTTGCCAATCACCAGTACCGCCCGGGTCGCTTCCGCTTTTTGGACAAACGCGGGAATGTCGCCGGCTTGATGTTGTCCGTCGCCGTCCATGAGCAAGGCCCGGTCGAATCCTCTCCGCATCGCCGTGGTCAAACCCGTTTTCACGGCTGCGCCTTTTCCAAGATTTCGGGGATGGGAAACGACTAAGGCGCCGGCCTCCGTCGCCAGTTTGGCCGTGTTGTCCCTCGAACCGTCGTCCACGACCACGATGTTTGGGATGTGGCCGCGAATCGAGTGAACCAAGGAAGCGATGGTTTGCGCCTCGTTCAAACAAGGAATCACGGCGACATGATTTTCAAGCCGTTCCACAACGCCAGCCTAGTGAGGGGCCGGCGAAAACCCAAGCGAAATGCACCTTGCGCTTGCGAAGCAGCCCCCGCACCCGTTACCATGGGCGCGCATGGGTTATTTCCCAACAGCGCTGGATTTGACCGCGTCGGGAGCAGTTCAAACCGCCTTTCATCAACCGGCGGCCTGTGCCACCCGGAGAATTCTATGGGCAGCAAAGTTCTCCTGATCAGCAACAATCGCTGCACCACGCCCGACGCGGTGTTTCCGCTGGGGTTGGCCTATTTGAACTCCGCCTTGCGCCGAGCCGGCCACCACACTCTTTGGGCAGACAGCCTGGCCGGCGGGGAAAGCATCGAATCAGTTTTGGCGCGTTACCAACCCGATGCCATTGGCATTTCCGTCCGCAACATAGACGATGTGATCATCTGCAAACGGGAGACCTTTTTTGACAACCTTTCCTGGCTGGGTGCAACGATCCGGCGGAAAATCAAGTGCCCGGTGGTTGTGGGCGGCAGCGGATTCAGCATTTTTCCCAGGCAACTGTTGGAATTGTCCGGCGCCGATTATGGCATTTGTGGCGAAGGCGAAACGGGTTTTGTTTGCCTCCTCGCCGCCCTAAGCAACAGCCGCGGCTTTTCCGGCATACCCGGCCTGGTTTACCGAGAAAACGGGAATCTTGTCATCAACCCGCCCGCCGTCAGCCCGGGCACAAGGCCATTGGAAGACGGCGACCGCCCGACTTCCATCGCGGAATATTACCTGCGCGCCAGCGGGATGATGAATGTTCAGACGCAGCGCGGGTGCGCCTGCCACTGTTGTTATTGCACTTATCCGGTCATTGAAGGTTCACGTCACCGCCATCACTCCGCGGAAAGCGTCGCTGACGAGTTCGCGCAACTGCAACGGCTGGGCGCGCATTATGCGTTTATTGTGGATTCTGTCTTTAACTCTTCCATACGCCACGTCACGGAGATCTGCGAGGCCATTCTGCGCCGCGGCGTGAAGTTGTCCTGGGCCTGTTTTCTGCGCCCGCAAGGACTGACGCTGGAGATGATGAAACTCATGAAGCGGGCCGGGCTGGCTCACATTGAGTTTGGTTCGGACAGTTTCTCCGACGAGGTTCTGGCGGCCTATCAAAAGGGGTTCACCTTCGATGACATCCTGCATTCCAGCGAGCTGGCCAGCCAGGAGAACATTGATTTCTGCCATTTCCTCATCAGCGGCGGCCCCGGCGAAACCATGGAAACCCTGCGGCGCGGATTCGAAGCTTCTTTGCGGATCAGGAACGCGGTGATGATGGCGGTGGTGGGGATGCGCATCTATCCAGGCACGCCCCTGTCTCAGCAGGCTCTGACCGAAGGCTGCATCGGCCGAGATAGCGATTTGCTCCGCCCCACCTACTATCTCGCGCCCGGTCTTTCGGTTGACGGGGTCTTTGCCCAGCTCACGGATTTTGCCAGGCGCGCGCCCAACTGGATTGTGGGCGACCCGGTGCCGGCCTACACGAGCCTGATCGGGCGGTTGCGCAAGAAGGGCGCCGTCGGACCGTTGTGGAGCTATTTTTCAACCATTCAACGTCTCTGGCCGCAGGGCGTGAACGGAAATGGGAAGTAATGCGATGCTGTTTCCACGAAAGCCATTCCCTTCGCCTCCGCCGCGCGTGATGATCACCGGCGCCGGCATTGTCACGTCCCTGGGACGGGGATGGAAACAAAACGCCACCGCGTTCCGTTCCGGGAGAACGGGATTCCGTCCCGTTACCCTCTTCGATGTCAGCCGACAGCGCGCCAAAACCGCGGCGGAGGTGGATTTGCCGTCAATCCTGCCGGCGCTGCCATTGAGCCAACGGCAACAAAAGCGACTGGATCGGGCCGGGATCATGTTGTTGCTGGCGGCGCAGGAAGCCTGGCAGCAGTCCGGTTGGAAACCCGCCGAGAATTTGCCCGTTGTTTTGGGTACCACTGGTGGCGGCATGTCGCTGGGGGAAGATTACTTTCGTCAGGCCGTCGGCATGCCCAACCGGCAAAAAATGCAGCCGACCCGGGCTTTGTGTTATCAGCCCCAGACGCAGGCCGCGATGGTGGCGGACTCAATTGGTTTTGCCGGGCCGGCCACGATCATTTCCAACGCCTGCGCTTCCGGAACCAGCGCCATTGGCGAGGCATGGGAAATGATTCGGCGCGGACAAACCGACCGTGTCTTGACCGGCGGTTACGATGCCCTCAGTCAGATCGGATTCTCCGGCTTCGACTCGTTGCAAGTCATGTCGCCAACCCGTTGCCGGCCTTTCGACGCGCATCGAGACGGATTGGCCCTGGGCGAAGGCGCCGCCATGATCACGCTCGAGACCTTCGAATCCGCCCGGAAGCGCGGCGCCGGGATTCTGGGAGAGATCATTGGTTACGGCGCCAGCATGGACCGCCACCATCTGACACAACCGCATCCGGAAGGAGAAGCGGCTTGGCAGGCGATGGAACTGGCCTGCGCGAGCGCACAAATCACGGCCGCAGAGGTTGACTACATCAACGCACACGGAACGGGAACGCCGTTGAATGATCAAGCCGAGGCGAAAGCCATCAGCCGCTGGGCAGGCCGCCACGCGGCCAACCTGCCAGTCAGTTCCACGAAAGCCGGCATCGGACATCTGCTGGGCGGCGCGGGTTCGGTGGAAGCCGTGGTTTGCCTGATGTGTTTGTGTGAACAATGGCTGCCCCCGGAAATCGCGTTTGAAACCCCAGACCCGGCCTGTTCTTTTCGGATCGTGGCGAGGCCTGAGGACGCGCCGGTCAATGTGGCGCTTTCAAACTCGTTCGGGTTCGGCGGCGTCAATGCCACGTTGATTATGCGGAGGCGGCCATGAGCCGGGTATTCGTATCCGGGTTGGGCAGCGTCAGCCCGGCGGGTTGGACTGTGGAAGCTCTGCGCGATGCCTTGGCAAAAAAGGAGCCTCTGCCGACCCAGCCGCTGACGCGTCCAGGCTGGCAAAAGCCATTGAAAATGCGACCCGTTCCCAACCTCGCAGCCCGGCCGCCCTTTCTGGCCCATCCTCGTTTGCGGCGCACCAGTCCAATCACTCATTACGTGGCGGCGGCGGCGCTGGAGGCCGTAAAGTCAGTTCGCCATGAAGCTCATACGCGGATCGGGATTATTGTCTGTCTACAGTGCGGCTGCGTCCAGTTTTCCTTCCGTTTTTTCGAGGAGACGCTGAAAGACGCGGCCACCGCCAGCCCCCTGCTGTTTCCCGAGACAGTTTTTGCCGCGCCCGCAAGCCATGTGGCAGCCCTGTTGGAAAACACACCGCTGGTTTGCACCCTGGCTGGAGGCCCTTCCTCCTATGCGCAAGGGCTGGCCTTGGGAATTGACTGGCTGCTGGAGGGCCGGGTTGATGCCTGCCTCGTCGTTGGCGCGGAGGAAATCAACTGGTTGCTGGCCGATGCCCTCTGGCATTTTGATCACCACGCCGTCATCAGCGGCGGCGCGGGAGCACTCTGCTTGAGTTTGAATCCGGAAAGGTCGCCGGGAGTTGAACTGGAATTGATCACCGACGCGCATCCTGACACCGCGGCGGCGGACCGAAGGCAGACCGCAAAAAAGATGCGCGCGCAGATGCCTCCAGAAAACCAGGCTGAAATCTTGTGTGACGGCCTTAATGAAAGTCCGCGTGCCGATGCGGCGGAAGCCAGGGCCTGGGCTGATTGGAGTGGGCCGCGCCTCAGTCCAAAATTGGTATTGGGCGAAGGCTTGATGGCCGCGGCGGCCTGGCAATGCGTGGCCGCTTGCGATTTGATCGCCAGCGGAGAATTCATGGCCGCCAATGTCAGCTTGGTGGGCGCAAACCAGCAGGCTGTCGGGGTTCGATTTCACAGGGTCGGTCAAACGATTTCAGATTTGTCGTCGCCGGCCAAAACGGGCAGTCTTGCCCTATGAATCCGCGCGTCATCTTAGTCACCGGCGCCAATGGCGGCATTGGGCAAGCCATTGCAAGGTCATTCCTCCAGGAATCCCCGGAAAATCAAATCTGGCTGGGCCTTCACGCGCGCCTTGATCAGGCCGAAAAACTCGCCAGGGAAAGTCCAGACCACTGCCGCACGATTGCGTTGGATGTCACTAGGCCCGATTCGTGGAAGGCGGCGGTGGCGGAGATTCTCTCGCGCCACCAGCGACTCGATGTGCTGGTCAACAATGCCGGCCATCACGAGGATGCCTTGCTCGCCACAATGCCTTTGGACTCGTGGCAACGAATTCTCGCCTTAAACTTGGATGGGGTCTTCCACGGTTGTCAGGCTGTTCTTCCCACGATGATCGGCCAGCGCCATGGCCGCATCATCAATATCGCCTCGCTCAGCGCCTTGCTCGCGCCCGCCGGCCAGGCCAACTACGCCGCCGCCAAGGCGGGAGTGCTGGCCCTGACCCAATCTCTGGCCAAGGAAGTCGCCCGAATTGGCATCACCGTCAACGCCGTCTGCCCGGGATACGTGGACACCGCAACGCTGGCGATGGACGAGATGGAACGTAAACGAGCCTTGGACAGGATTCCCATGCGACGGTTCGGCCAGCCCTGCGAAGTGGCTGCCGCAGTCCGTTTTTTGGCTTGCGGCGAAGCCGGCTACATTACAGGCTCCACACTCAAAATTGACGGCGGTATCTTCTAATTCAGATGAGCAACCCGGAATTGAGACTACAGATCAAGCGTTTGATGGTGGAAAACCTCATGCTTCAAATCACCGCCGAAGAGATAGCCGACGACATTCTGATGTTTGGCCCGGGTGGTCTGGGGCTGGATTCGGTGGACGCCCTTCAATTGGTCGTGGCCCTGGACAAGAATTTCGGGTTGAAGATTTCTGACGCGGAGGCTGCCAAAGGAATCCTGCAGAATGTCAACACCATTGCCGCGGCCATCCAACAAAAGGCCCAAGCCGCCAGATGATTTCGGCGCGTTAAGGTCTGCCATCACAGACGGTCACATTTAGAGGGGTCATTACCGCAGTCAAACACCTTGTCTTGCCGCTTCGTGGCAAAAGTGATGGCGGACAGCAGGTGTGCTTTCCTCACCGTTCTCAACTGCGGGTGGTTTCAGCGGCGCCACCCTGGGCGTGTCCCCCATGCGAAAACTCCCAAGGAGAGTGCCCGGAGGTTGCTGAGAATGCCACCCCGGCCACGGTCAATGCGGATGGCCGGGGAACGGAGGATGCGGAGACAAAAAGGCGAAGAACACGATCCCCCCGGCGCAAACGGCAAGCCCTGTGACGGTCATTCTTCCACAAAAAAACTAAAGCAATAGAAGACTGCGCCGATACTTTTTTTGACCGAACAAACATGAGCGCAAGATTAGGATCCTTCATACTTGTGTCCGCTTTATTTATCGCGGCTCACGCTCACGCCTCGTTCAACCTCAGATCGTTGGAGCCAAGAACGGGCCTTTATAGCGCCAACAGCACCGCTGTTCTCGCAGACCCCTATTGGTCAATTCTGTTGCTCTCTTCGAGCGGACCCCCGCCTGACGGAATTCCCTCTGGAACTGCTTATTTGGTATCAAATAACATTGGCTTTCCATTTGGATACTGGCTGCCCAATGACAGCGCCTCTTCGTGGCCGGCTCATTCCATTCCGACACAGGCTGGCGGCGATGTTGCTGCCTGCACGTACCAGTATCAATTGACGTTCATCGCGGCAAAGAGCGGGGTGGCTAATGTGAGCTGGCTTTCGGACAATGCCGATTGGCTCTGTTCAAATGGCAGCTTGATCGGGTCCAGAGGCAGCGTGCTGGATGACGGATCGGATCATTCCAGATCTGAGAGTTGGAATACCCCAATCGCTCTAAATCTCACAGCGGAAGTTAATTACATAGTGGACCTTGACGTCTTCAACGCCCCGCAGGAGTACGGCAATCCTACAGACGGTCGGGCCAAGTTGACTGAAGATGTTTCTGTGGTCCCCGATTTCGATCCGTCGTCTGCCGTGCCGGAGCCGGGCACACTGATCTGCGGGGCGTTGCTGCTGCTTCCCTTTGGGGCGACCGCGATCCGTATTTTGCGCTGCATCCACCCGCGCAACATAGATGGGAGAATACGGGTTCGGCGCGTAAGCAGAATTTGTGGGTAAATTCATCGGGTTTTGCAGGGGAGGGAATTCACACAATCGTTTCTAATCTGTCGCATTTTCATCACATTGGCTGTGTATTCTCGTCGGCATGTGTTCATGCGGGAACATTTTTGCCTCGACAAACCCTCTTCCGGGAGGGGCGTTCTGCCGTGCGATCCCGGTATTTGAAGACTAACCGTCATGCGGCCACCCCTGAACTGTCCAACATCATGCTCTCGTTTCTCCCCGTTCCATTCTATGCCGTCAAACCCATGAAATCCGCCTTCAAAATGGCGGCTCGTGGGGGCAAGCCGATTAGGACCGCGCTGCCGATCCTGTCGCTGACAAGTGGAATGAGAGGCTCTTTGCGACATTTTGTCCCAAATATGCAAATTGTTGGCTGAGAAGTCTATGGGAACGATTTCAACGCAGAAGTCCTGGAACCGCCCGGAATTGAAGGACGGACGGAACTGCGGTCTGGTCGCTGGCAGAAGGGAACCGTGCCGGCATTGGGTTCCGATTGGTGCCACGAATGGCCGGTGGCTGACCGCTTCCATGCTGCTGGTCGCCGGAATCAGTTCCGCCCAGGAATCGTTGCGCAACTCCTTGGCCGGTGATGCCGCGGCGGAGGCCCAGCGCCAGCAGATCGGCTCGCAGCTTTACACTTACAAGGCGGGCGATCTGAGACTGCTGGTCATACCCTCATTTGAAATGGATTACAACGACAACGTGACCCTTTCCGAGACGGGCGCGCAACAAGACGTTATCCTGATGCCGCTGGTGCAATTGGCCGGGAGTTATCCGCTGACGCAACATAACCTGCTCAGTTTTTCCGCCGGTGTGGGCTACGACGATTACCTGGAGCGCAGTCAGTACAGCGCCTGGCGCGTGGATTCCGGTTCCCAACTTTCGTTCGACGTGTACATCAAGGATGTTTGGATTAATTTCCATGACCGGTTCTCATCTGTTGAGGATCCCGGCGCCGAGGCATCTGTGGCTGGAACGGCGCAATATGGAACTTTCAACAACGTAGCGGGGCTTTCCACAACTTGGGATTTGGAGGATGTGGTTTTGACCCTTGGCTACGATCACCAGAATTCTCTCGCCACGTCCGGACAATTCAACTATCTTGACAGATCTTCAGAGCTTCCACTGGCCCGGGCGGGATTTCGGTTCAATTCGCAATTGACGGCCGGCATCGAGGGCGGCGCTTCCTTCACGACTTACGATCACGCGGTGCTGAACGACAATCAGAGTTACAGCGCCGGGCTTTACGCCGACTGGGACCCTGGTTTGAATCTCCATGTTCAGCCCCGGGCCGGCTATACTATTTATCAATTCCAACATACCAGCCAATCCGCCGAAATTTACGACCTGTCGCTCTCCGGCACCCCGATCCTTGCGCCGGCGGGCGAATCCATCCAAACCGCGGACCTGGACTCTTGGTACGCCGGTTTGACCGTATCCCACCAGGCCGGCAAAGCCGCCAGCTACGCCTTCAGCGCCGGCCACGAGATTCGGCTTGGAATTCAGTCAGAGGTGGTTGAGGACTCGTATTTTAGGCCGAGCATTACTTGGATGATATTCAACGACATAAACTTGAGTACATCGCTTTTTTACGAACATGGAAACCAGGGAGTGGAAAACATCACCGGAAATCTCGTCGAAACCTACGACTGGTATGGCGGCGGATTGATGCTGAGTTATTCGCTGATGAAAAAACTCATGTTAAGCCTGAACTATCGCCTGACACTCCGGTCCTCCGACCTCCCCGACAGGGGTTATGCGCAAAATGTCGTGGGAATCAAACTTGCTTATCAACCGCAATGAACCGCATGCGCCCCTCTATTCAGAGCTTGTCCCGTTCCGCCTGCGCCGGGGCCTTTTTCGGATGCGTCTCTGTCTGCCTGTGGTTAAATGCCGCGCTTCTGGCTTCCGAACCCCCGCCTGGCATTCCGCCAGGCAAGGCCATTGCAATGGGGACAAACTCCGGAGCGGGGACGAATGCAGTGCCCAACCTGGCCCAACCGGCCGCGAACCGGCTGGATGCCGTTCCCATCACCAACACGGCTGCCGCGGCAACCAACCTGTCCGAAGCCGTGGCGACCAACTCGGCGGCTGTTCTGGACGACAAACACAAGCTGACCATCGGCGACCGCCTGAGTTTTCGGATTGTTGAAGACGAGGAAGATCCCAAGCCGCTCTTTGTCACCGACTCCGGGGACTTGGAAGTGCCGTATATCGGGCGCGTTCCGGCGGAAAATAAGACGTGCCGGCAATTGGCGGCGGAAATCAAAACCGAGTTGGAGAAGGAATATTACTATCAAGCTACCGTGATCATTGCAGTGGATTTGATGACCAAGAGCCACGGCAGGGTCTATCTGGTGGGCGCGGTGCGATTGCCCGGCCCGGTGGACCTTCCGGGCGACGAGGTCCTCACGCTGAGCAAAGCGATTCTTCGCGCG
>JBEKOF010000044.1:0-23132 GCA_049522055.1 Verrucomicrobiota bacterium
TTCAAAAAAGCGGACAGGTTTGAGTCCGCACCCTGCCGAGCCTCAAAACCCAGAAAATACCCAGAACTATCGAGGTAAAATTAGACCGTTCTTGTTGACTCTATGTCAGGAGTTCTGGACTCAAGAGTGCCTGTCCGAGTTGTCTGGTGTGCATGTGCAGACCATTGGCGCGCTTGAACACGGTAATTTTCCGTTTGCCGTGACAACATTTGCTCGGATTTCCCAATTCTTGGAAGTCAGCCCGAATCGGTTGCTCGACGGCCTGCGCCTGCCGGACCCGGAACGGACGGCCCGCATCAAGAAGGCTCTCGCCCGCAAACGCGCTCCCCGGAAGACGAAGTAGGAAGGTGCCAATGGCGCTTTTCCAGGCTTCGGTCTGAGGTCGGCACGCGGGAAGTGGAGCGTAGGCGGAGAGTGAGGGCATTGGGGGCACTCGGAGCCATAGCGCAACGACGTGGGCCGAGCCTCGGACGGAAGCCAATCGCAACTGCGGTATAATTCCATTGCGTCGGTGACGAGCGCGCGATTTGAGCGGCGGAACAGGCGGGGTCGTGAAGGGGACAGGGCCGACCGGAAGCCCGTGGAGCCGCTCAAATCGCACGTTGGTCACTGCGCGCCCCACTCGGTTGAGCAGAATTATGCCTTACTTCAAGGCGATGCGATTTGCGGTCCTAATGTGTCGTAGCCTCCTGAAATCCTGGTCAAGCCATCGTGGACACACCCTGTAAAAGTCGTTGAACGATTGAAGTTTAAGCGACGGCAAGCAGAGTTCTTTTCTCTGGACTTCATGGGCGCCTTGACTCTTTCGCTGGGGGATAGCTTTGATAAGTTCTTCAATGGCTTTTTTAATGTCATTTTGGATGATTGAAAGACTTGCGGCGGCATCTAAAACCAATTCTTTCATTCGCGCGAGTTTCCAACACTCGTTCCAAACGATGAGTTGCTGAGAGGTCAGGCGGCAAAGCTCTCCGCCTCGCAAAATGCCGTAGTCGGCACCTAGCCCATTTCCGATATGAACCGGCCCTTTGGGAATACCGACGGGCAACAACAAACAATCGCCGTCGCCTTTCCCTGAAACCTCGGCCGGATTATTTTGAATCGGTTTCATCGGAACATCAACCGCCAACTGCCGAACAGCGGCCGAAGCCGCAAATCTATTTTTAAATTGTTAAAATCACATACCGTCTTTTTCGGGACATCCCCGGATTGAAGGCACAGGTCAGGCCATTATGCAAGCGGCAATTTTTGCCGGGTTTCGTCGCGTCCCTTGGTTGGACTGTTCCGGTTCAAAAACGCTTCCCTGCCTTCGCTCCGACTTCGTTCCAAGCCGGGACGACGTTCGACGAATGCCGGCATGTGGTCGTTGAGGCACGCGCCAGATGGAACACCCTGCTCTGGGTGTCCGGCGTTATGTCCCCTTTGTCCCTTTTTTTGTCCCCAACAGACTGTGCGATTCAGGAACCGGCTTCGGTCTAAGGTCGGCACGCGGGAAGTGGAGCGAAGGCGTAGAGTGGGGGAATTGGGGGCACTCGGAGCCGTAGGGCAACGACGCGGGCCGAGCCTCGGACGGAAGCCAGGCGCGACTGCGGCACATTTTAATGGCGTCCGTGACGAGCGCGCGATTTGCGCGGCGGATCGGGCGGGGTCGAGAAGGGGAACAGGGCTGACCGGAAGCCCGTGGAGCCGCGCAAATCGCACGTTGGTCAAGGCGCGGTCATGTATTCATTATCGTAAGCGGTAAAGCAGGGTCCCCCTATTAGTTGCCAGCGGGCCGTGATAAAAACTCGGTCATGAAGCAACGCTGCCGTGCCTGGCCATGTAGGTGCTGAGATGTCGCTTAGTCAAGTCGCAAACGGCGTGGCCGGGGAACGTGGCGGCGAACTCCCGCAACCACAAAGAAACGCTGTAATGATAACCTTCAGAGAGTTGCGGGCGCTTGCCCTCTGGCGCGATGGTCTTGGCTTTCCGACCTTCAATGAATTCCTCGGCTGCCTCGAGAATGTTCTTCCGCTTAACCACAGCGAGATTGCGAAGGTAAGAGTCAACGCATTCGCTCAAGGGACGATCTCCAAGTTTGGCGGTGGCCTCGCAGTAATCTGAAATCCCTGCCAGCAGGGAGATTCGCCGCCCGGTGGATTGGTAAAGGCTTTGCAGCCGTTGAAGCGCGGCCAGGGCATCCCTTGCTTCGTTGTCAGTCAGTGCCGTCACCTGCGAGCCCTGCGCCAGTTCCTTGGCGAGGGCATCAGCACGGCGCTTGGCTTCGCTGTAAGTCTGGAAACGCTCCATCCGGCGCTTGCCCGCCACTCGCCAGGCAAGTCGGTAAGCAGGATAGCTCTTGGACTTGGCGTAGATGGTGGCGAGGACTTGGCCCCGATATCGGATGCGTTTCGGGAATCGCATGTTCTCCGTTTCGGAAGCGGGCGTTTGCTGTGTCGTTTCTGTGTCGCCGACGCCTACACCCTTATTTTCCTCAGTAAAAGTGGCTGTCCGACATGGATTCGAACCATGACAAAGGCCTCCAAAGGGCCTTGTGCTACCGTTACACCATCGGACATCGCACCCCTAAATTAGCTCGCCGGCTTGGGACTGCAAACCAAAATCAGCGCCGGCCCGCCCCGCCGGAGCGCCTGGGCCTTCCCCGGCGCCCAGCTTCACCAAGGCGGACCAAAATTGCGGGCCAAATCTGGCTTGGAACTTTTCCAGCAGGGATCCGGCGGTGTCGGAAGAATCGGCCAACGCGAAGGTGGAGGATCCGCTGCCGGACATCAACGCGGTCCCGGCGCCGTGCTCGCGGAAGAATTCCTGAAACAAGGCCAGGAGCGGATATTTGCCCAGGACAGGCGCTTGGAAGGAGTTATAAAACTCCCTTCCGGCGGCCGGCAGATCGGCGGTTTGCAACAGCGAGATCAGGTGTTGGGCGCGGCCAGGTTTTCCGTGGAGGCATTCCGGGTGGCGGGCCAGTTGTTGGTAAGCCCAGGCGGTGGAGACGCCAAAGCCGGGATGGACCAGGACGAGCCAGCAGCCAGCCAGGGCGGGGAAAAAATCCAGGGGCGCGATGATTTCGCCGCGGCCCGTGGCCAGGGCGGGGCGGCTTTGGAGAAAAAACGGAACGTCCGACCCCAGGGCGGCGGCCAGTTTGCCCAGGACATCCGCGTCGAGGGGATGTCCGAAAAGTTCGTTCAAGGCCAGGAGTGTTGTGGCGGCGTTGCCGCTGCCGCCGCCCAGCCCGGCGGCGATGGGAATCCTCTTTTCCAAATGAATGCGCACCCCTTCAGAGATGCCGGCGGCCTTGAGAAAACGTTCGGCGGCGGCAAAGACCAGGTTCTTGCCGTTGATCGGCAATAACGGGTCGTTGCAGACCAGGCGGATATTTGCGCCTTGCCGCTCGAAGGTCAGGGAATCATGGAGGTGGACCGGATGGATGACGGTTTCCAATTCGTGGAAGCCGTCGGGACGTTTGCCCAGGATATTGAGCAGGAGATTGACCTTGCAGGATGAATGCTTTACCAGCGGCATTGGGAAATCGCGGGAGGAAGGCGGCCCATGCCCCTGGCTCATCCCGTCGCGCCAGACCCGCCGGCGGTTACTGATCGAAAATGTGAAAACGGCTGCCGACAATCATCGGCGCGATGTCGCCTCCTCCGAAACCCAGCGAAGTGTCGGGCGAGGTGATCTGATCCGAAAGCATCTCCGCTTTGTAACTGTCGGGATAGACCGGGTTCGCCGGGAAGAAAATCGGGCCGTAATCCTTGGGCGAATGATTGGGGAAGGGGAAAGTGAAGACTTCGTAAAAGCCGGCCGCGGTGCGCCGCGCGGTGCGGTCCGCGCCCTTTAAAACTCCGGTGGTATATTCCATATTCGGGCTGTCGAGGACGGCGGTTTGTTCAATGGAACGGCGCATCTCGCCCATGCGGAGAATTTCCATGCTGTTGACCACGCCGCGGCCCAGTTTTTCCTCCGGCCCGGCGCAACCGGCCAGGAGCAAAACCGCGCCCAAAAACGGGATAATCGTGAAAGATATATTACGCATAAAAGCAACTCTTGACCTCAAAATAGCGTTTTGCGGGAATTTGTCTAGCCTTTTTCCGTTTTTTTCTCCTGGCGCTCCCAATACCAGGCAATCCAGACACTGGTTTCAAAGAGCATTTGCAGGGCGATGGCCATGATAATCTGGGTAAAAGGCTCCGGGGTGGTCAGCAGGGCGCCGAGGATCAAATTGCCCACAATCATGTAGCGGCGCATGCTGGAGAGCTTCTGGTAATTGAGCAGGCCGATTTTCACCAGCGCCAGCAGGACCACGGGCAATTCAAAGCCCAGCCCCATGCCGAGCATGAATTTCAACACGAAGCTCATGTAAGGCCCAACCTGCCATATCGGCGACTGCACGCCCATCCACAGCGAGTATTGCTGCGCGAATTTGAGCGCCGGCGGCATGATCACAAAATAGGCAAACGCCACCCCCGCGAAAAACAATCCGATCCCGATGTAAAACGCGCGCAGAAAATACTTCTTTTCCTTGATTTTCAAGGCGGGCATGAGGAATTGGCCAACATAATAGAGCACAAACGGCGAAGCCAGAATCAGCCCGCCAAAGAACGCCATGTGCAGAGAAAAAAGGAACGATTCCGCCGGGCCCATGAATATCAAAACCGGCCCGGTGTTCTCGCTCGCGTCGGGCGGGGTCGGAACGACCCGCCAGGACATCAATTGCTGGCCTCCCAATTGGACCGGCTCCAATTGCACGGTCACATGCTGGTTGGTCCCTAGCTCCAGCGCGCCGATGCGATTGGTCTTGAGATCCAGCGCCGGGAGCCGGGCAGAGCCGATCTGGAAGGTCACCATTTGATTGGTGGTGTCGGGAAGAAGAATAATATGCCGCTTTTCGGCGCGGATCATGGGCCAGCGGAGAACCGCCATGAGCCTCTGCACATTGAACAGGCAAACCATCATGGCGATGAGCGTGGCGGCCGCGCTCTTGATCAGCACCCATCGCAGGTCTTCCAGATGTTCGAGAAAGGTCTTGACCGCGCCGCCGCCGACTTCCTCAAATTCGGGCCGGGGTTCGTCGCTGCCTTCTGCCATGAGATATGTTCACCCAACGCCGTCAGGCCTTGGGAACGGTGGAAGGCGGGGGGGCGCTGGTGGTTTGGGGGCTGGCGGGCGGCCGGGCCGCGGGGGGCGCGGGAGGCGCGGGCGTGGCGGGCTGTTCGTTCATGGAACTCTGGATTTCGTCTGTGACCTCGCGCGACGCCTTTTTGAATTCCTTGATGCCCTGGCCCAGGCCCTTGGCGAACTCCGGGATCTTCTTGGCGCCAAAGAGAACCAAGATGGCGGCAAACACCACAACCAATTCCCCTCCGCTCATTCCCAAAACTGCGAGAGATGTATTCATAAAATTGCTTCCTGAGAGCTAAACTACCGTAACCCCGCACATTAGTAAAGCCCCACTTTTACGGCCCAAGGCCCCGCGTCCCCCCTCCCGCGCCCGCTATTTTTTGGGGATCAAAACGACCATATCGCCCCGGCGGTTTTTCTTCCAGGCCGCCTCATTGTGGCCTGGGTCCACCGGTTTGGCCGCGCCAAAAGTCAGCGTGGCGACTTGCCGGGAATCCACGCCGAGGTTGTGCAGATATTCCCGGACCTGGAGCGCGCGCCGTTCGCCCAGGGCGAGGTTGTATTTTTCAGTGCCGCGCTCATCGCAATTGCCCTCCACGCGCAGGGCGTCGTTCGGGTTGGCTTGGAGGAACTTGGCCACCTCCTCCAGCTTTTTGTCCTCGGACTTTTTGATCGTCGCGCTGTCGAAATCAAAATAAACAGCGTCATTCTTCAAGGTGTCGCGATCCTCCACGCCATTGGCAAGCACATCAGTCCATTGGTTATGATTGGTGTCGAAGGGCAAGCCGGTGGAGGTGATGACCGGCTGCGGAACAATCGCGACGCCACGCGACGGATTGTTATTAGTGTTCTCCGCCTGCGGCGGAGGCTGGGGATACGATTGGTGCGGGACCGCGGTCAACCACTGCGGGCCATGCTGGCACCCGGTGGAACCGAGGATCAAGGCCGCTCCGACGAAAGTTACGCTCAACAAGCTTGAAGTTTTCATTGTCTGTTTATTCTTTGGAATGGGTGTTGCTCACCTTGCCCAAGCAGGCTGCGAACAGCTTCCCGAAATCTGTGTTATATCCTTGACGTGTTTTGTGGGCACGTCAAGCAAGGAGAGAACTTTATTGTGGTTTGCCCGCCGGGTGAAAATGACCGTGCGGGAATTGGGCGCCCAGCACGGGTCTTCGCCGTCCACCAAACTCTCCGCGTTGCCTCCCTCGGCGGGCACGACGCAAAGGGTGAAATTCCCGCTGCCGCTGGTAAAAATGATCTTCTTTCCATCCGGCGACCAGTCCGGGGAGGTGACATTTCCAAAAACTCCTCCGGTGCGAACCTCCCCCGGTTCGCCTCCTTGGCTGCGGATCCGGCGCAAGGTCGCGCGCCCCGACCGCACCACGTAGCAAATCTCCCTGCCGTCGGGCGACCAGGTGGGGGAGGAGGCCTCGTCGCGCCCGAAAGACAACTGCCTTAAACCACCGCCACTGCGGTCGCACACATACAAACTGGGCGTTCCTCCTTTGCTCAGGATCATCGCCACCCGGCCGCCATCCGGCGAGACGACGGGATTGAAATTCGCGCCGCCATAACCGGCAAACACCTGGCGCGCGCCGCTGGTGACGTCGTGCTCCAGGATTTGCGTCGCGCCGTTGCGCCACGAGGTGTAAAAGAGCGTCCGCCCGCCCGGCGCCCAGGCGGGGGTGGCCACCAAAGAGCCGTCGCGGGTCATCTCCACCTGGTTGTTGCCGTCGAAGTCCGCCACGCAAATCTCCGTGCTCCCGTCCGCCTCCCGGCAAAAGGCGATTTTGCTGTGGAAAATGGGCGCCGTGTCCAGAATCGTCCGGGCGATGTCGTCGGCGAAAGAATGCGCCTGTGAACGGAGGCCGCCGCCGCTGTAAGCCCGCGCAAAAATATCGGCGTTCCCCCCCGCCTGTTTGAGCCGCCCTTCCAGCCGGCCATTTTCCACGCCGCTGATGAGATAATCGGCTTTTTCTGGCGCGGTCACCTCCATTCCCATGACGCTCAAATCACATTTAAGGACCGATTCCACCTCGCCGCCGACGCCGGTGATGGAAATGGGAATGACCTTTAAGGCGGGTTTATTTATTTGAATGATGGAGTCCTGCGCCGGCGCCGCCAGGCACCAGCCGCATAAAAGAACGGGAACGATTTTGCTGATTTGTTTTATTTTCATCCGGATGATTGCTTTGCCAGGAGGTTGAATCTGATTTTGAAACTGCGTTGAGTGTCCTGTGATGTCGCTGGAAATGGCAGCAATTGTTTGATTGCATCCAGCGCGCGCTGCACCGACCGGTCAATCGCCGCGTCGCCCGACGGGCCGACCAGTTCGGCGGAAAGAACCGAGCCATCACGCGCCACCGTTATTTTGACATCCGCCGACGCCTGGCTGCTGGTGGCATCCTGCGGCGGTTTCCAGGCATGATAGTAGGCGTTGTAAATAACCGTTTCATAGCCGGCAAACGCCTCCCCGCCGCCTTCGCCCGGCAAAGTCACCACCGTGGCCTTGGCGGCGGAATCGCGGATTTTGGACCCCAATTCCGCAAAGGTCCTGGCGATCTCTTCTGAACGGGCGGCGGAGGCGGAACGCGCTGGATTTGCGGAGGAATCGGTTTGCTTTGCCGGGGCCGTGCCGCGAGTGGCCCGGGTTAAATCAGGGATCACTTCATGCGGCTTGGCGGCCGGCTTGGCCGAAGTTGAAGGCTTCTCCGAGGCGGTGTTGTCGGCCCTGAGTTTGAGGGCGTTGCGCTCCACAGCCCTCAGCGGCGGGGTTGAACGAAGCTGCGGGGCCGGCTCGCTGGGGGGAGGGCTGCTGGCAGTGGCAACGGGTTGCGGGATGGCCACGGCGGGAGGTTCGCCGCCGGAACCGGGGCGGTCCAAAATCCGCGGCGAAAATATCGTCAGAACCGGTGCGTCGGTCACTGCCGGCTCGGAACGAAAAGCCGCCGTCACCAGCAAAACAACCCCCAGCAACCCATGAGCGCTGACCGAGGCGGCAAAACATTTTTTTTGCAATCGCGTCATCGGCTGGCCTCCGGGGCATAGCTTGGGCTGATCTGGGTGATGTGATTGCGCATGCAAACCTCAAAAACGCTGAAGACGGCATTCCAGGACGCCCTTTTATCGGCGCGAATGAACACCGTCAATTTTGGGTTCTGGCGGTAGTCATCCACCAACTCCGTCTCCAATTGCCTCAACGCCAGACGCTTGCCCGCCAGCGAGCATTGGCCGTCCTCATTGATTTCGACGACCCGCACGTCCTGGCGGCTCACCGTGCTAGGTTGCCCCAGCGCGCTGGAGGGCAACTGCATCTTCACATGCCCCTCCAGCATCGGCCGGGTGATGACGAAGATAATGAGCAGCACGAAAGCCAGGTCCAGCAGGGGCGTGATGTTGATCTCGCTCAAAGTGACCAGGGAATTGCGTTGGGAAAAGCGGCGCATGAGTTATTCCTCCTTCAAGTATTCGGTTTCCATTTTGGAAACCAGTTCCTGGGCGAAATTGTCCAACTCCACCGTGCGCACCCGCAAGGTATGGACAAGCCAGTTGTAGCCAAACATGGAGGGAATGGCCACCAGCAAGCCGGCCACCGTGGTAATCATCGCCGCCGAGACGCCTGGGGCCATGGAAGTCAAATCCGCGCTCCCGCTGACCGCCACGCCCGCAAAAGTGTCCATCACCCCCCAGACGGTGCCGAGCAACCCCAGAAACGGGGCGCCACTGGCGGCAATGGAAAGCAGAATCAAGCCCGATTCCAGCTTGAGGGACTCCCGCGCGACCGCCCCTTCAAGCGTGCGCTTGATGTGTTCCATGGCGTTGAGGGTGATGCAAGTTTTGCCCGGCCCGCCGGGTTCGGATTTCAGGCGCGCGTCCAACTCCGAGCAACCCTCCTGATAGACGGCGAAAAAGGGGCAGCCCGAAACCTCCAGCCGCCGGCCGAAAATGCCCAAGACCCCCTTTTGCTTTCGGAACTCCAACTCAAAGTCCTGGTTCAGCTTTTTGGCCCGGCTCATTTGCAGTCCTTTAAAGATCATGGTGTACCACGCGAAAATGGAGAAAACAGCCAGGAAGAGGATGATGACGCGGGCCTCGCTGCTGGCCCGGCTCAAGACAAACTCCAGATGTGACTGCGCAAAAAAGAAAACGGGAACGTTCATCAAAAAACTCCCGCCGCGCCACGCGGGCAGCGGCGACTCTCGGTGGAACGTGGAGGAATGAAAATGGTCAATTTATTCACGTCGCACCGCAATTCCGACCATCTGACTGGGATCATAATTGAAAGGATGGTTTTGGCAACAACTATTTAGGCCATGGCGCATGAAAAGACGAAAAGTGGAATGCCCCTGCCCAGAGTCTGCTTCCCGGCGCAAACCCTCAGCGCAACGATGCCGGCACTTTTTCCCCGGCCCACATCTCTTCCAGCCGCTGGCGCCGCCGCACCAGGGCCGCTTTGGTGCCATCCACCAAGACTTCCGCCGCCAGGGCGCGCCCGTTGTAATTGGACCCCATGACGAAACCGTAGGCCCCCGCGCTCAGGAGCGCGAGCAGATCGCCCGCCGCCACCGCCGGCAGGGAACGGTCCTTGCAGAAAAAGTCCGCCGATTCGCAGATGCCTCCCACGACGTCGGAAGCCGCCAACGGGCCGTCCCGCTGTCTGACGGGGACGATTTCGTGATAAGAATCATACAGCGCGGGCCGGACCAAGTCATTCATCGCGGCATCCACGATGACGAAGTTTTTCTTCCCGGCGTTTTTCACATACTCCACGCGCGTGACCAGAATGCCGGCGTTGCCGGCGATGAAGCGCCCCGGCTCGAGCAGAATCTTAAGCTCCAGCGGCTGGAGCAGCGGAATGAGGCGCTGGGCATAAAGCTCCGGCGTGAGAAGGCCTTTGGCTTCCGGCCTGGCCCACCACTCCGACGACCCGCTGGCCAGCGCGGGATTGTAAACAATGCCCAAACCGCCGCCGATGCTGAAAAACTCGAGATCATGGCGGGCCGCCAGGCCGGCCACCAGCGGCAGGAGCTTTTTGACGGCAAGCTCAAAAGGCTCGACCTCCGTGACTTGCGAGCCGATGTGCATCTGCACGCCGCGCCAGCGCAGCTTCCTCATTTTCGCCCCGCGCGCATAGACCCCCTCCACCTCCTCCAGCGGGATGCCAAATTTAGTTTCGTAAATGCCGGTGGTGATTTTGGCGTGCGTATGCGCGTCCACGTTCGGATTGACCCGCACGGCCACCGGGGCGGTTTTTTTCAGGCCGGCTGCCACGCGGTTGATGCGCGCCAGTTCCGGCTCGCTTTCCACATTGAAGCAATAAATGCCCTGGCGCAGGGCCAGTTTGATCTCCTCCTCCTGTTTGCCCACTCCCGCGAAAACGCACGCGCGCGGATCGCCGCCCGCCGCGATGACGCGCCGCAATTCTCCCGCGCTGACGATGTCAAAGCCGCTGCCCAGATTGGCCAGCGCGCGGAGCACCGCCAGGTTGGAATTGGCCTTGACTGCGTAGAATATCCGATGCTCCAGCGGCGCCAGCGCGGCGTCCAGCCTGCTAAAATGATCCGTGAGCGAGCGCCGGGAATAGACGTAGAGAGGCGTGCCGAATTTTTCCGCGAGCGCGCTCACCGTGACCCCTTCACAAAACAGCCTGCCGTCCCTGTATCGAAAAGAATGCATCCCCGCCAGTTAAGGTCCGAAATCCAAATTGTTAAAGCCCAAAATTTGCGTTCCTGATGGTTCCCTCGAAACCGCGGGGCCGGAAAGATTGTCAAAAAAGTTGTGATGGACGACTCGGCACATTAAGGATGTGCTTGGACTGGGTTTTGGTTAACTCGTTGACGGTCACCTTCGGCCAACAGCGTTTCGCGCACCCGTCCGCGAATGCTGGCTAAAAGCTCGTTGGCGCGATGGGCCGACACCCCGAGCACCATGCCGATTTCCTCCGGCTCGAAACCTTCTACGAAGTAAAGCTCGAAGACCTCGCGCTCTGGCTTGGGCCAGCTTTTGGCGGTGTTCTGCAGTTGTTCCAGGAGTTCCCTTTGCGCGACCACTTCGTCCGGCGGAGCCGTGCGCGGGTCGGGAATAAGATCCTTGGCCTCAACAACGGGCGGTTCAAGTATCTGCTCAATGATGTCCAGTGGCTGCTCTGGCTCGTAGCCGGCGGCGGCTTCCGCGTCCTCCGGGAGGATGCGGGGTTCCTCCAAGGATGCCATTTCCCGGGCCTGCGCCCGCAGCGTCTTGCAGCGACGAGTCAACTCCTGCCTTGCCAGCACATAGAACCAGAGCAGAAATCCCAATCCAGCCGGTTTTTTTCCCGGCGCGGCCAGAGCCTGGCGCGCCGCTTCGTCCACCACCGCCCGCGCGTCAATTGCTCCCGGCGGTATTGCCCCCAGGGCCACTTCGTGCCAGAAATGGCGGCGCACGTACCGGAGCAAATGTGAATGGTTCTGCTCGATCAACCCGCGGATGACATCACCTTCATTTTGCGGCCCCGCTTCGGCGGCCATCGGCCCGGCGGCAAAGCGCAACGGCTTGCCGGCGTGTAACTCCGCCCGGCGCCCCTTGCGCTTCCAGAGCGCCTCGCGCCGCAGCTCGGACTTCAAACCGCCCAATTGACGCAACAAGGTTTTGATCGCTCCATCCAGCGCCGGGACGGGATCTGGCGCGCACTTCTGACTGCTCAGGACGTTGGAGGGCACGCGCAACACGAGCGAGACAGTGAACAGGTCCCTTTTGGCATGTTTTTCCAGGCTGACATGCAGATGCACCGCATCGGGCGGGAATCGCTGCAAGTGCCGCTCCAGCTTGCTGAGCTTGTCGCGAAGTTTGCCCTGAAGCTGGTCGTGCGCGCGAAAATTCCTCGTGACGATATTCCAGGAGAAGCAATTCATCCCTCTCCAGGGAGTTGGAGTCTTCTGCGCGGCTGTTGGAGCAAATAATGCCACCGTCACTCCGCCAGTGGCGAGTTGAGTTCCGGCACGCCATTGGGCGCCGACGCATAAATCCAGACAGCGTTTTCCGGGTCACAGACTGCGCCAATGTTCGATCCACAATCGAAGGCGCCGCTCCCATCTATAGCCCCGTTGCGAGCGCGCGCCTTCCCGGCCTGGCACAAGTCGAGCTCCAGATCCAGAGCCCGCAAATTCTCCAATCTCCGATTCATCAAACTCGCGTTCGTCTCCATAAGACCTCCATTTTTGATCACTATGGCATTGCGTGCCACCGTCGCGGGGACTGAACCGACTCAAAGAGAACCAACCGGCCAACCCAGCGGCGAGCAAACCTGCCCTTCACTGAAACCGCCCAGGCGGTTTCTAGCTCAGCATGGTTCAGGCCCGAAGGCCTGCCTTTTTCTGGTTTGACATTCCCGGTCCAGAAGTGTTCAAGGCCGAACCGGCTCCGGGACCGGGGCGGTTAAGGTTGCCTGGCCGGCAAAATACGCCGCCACACGACTAACCTACTTCCACTTCGATTTGTTTCGGACGGGCCTTCTCACTCTTGGCCAGATGCACCCGCAGCATGCCATCCTTGAACTCGGCCTTCACGTCCTTTGCCTCGGCGTCATCGGGAACGCTGAAATTGCGCTCAAACCGGCCATAGTACCGTTCCACCCGGTGGAACTTGCGGCCCTTCTCCTCCGTCTCGGATTTGCGTTCTCCAGAAATGGTCAGCGTGCCATTTTCAACCGTCACCTTCACATCCTTCTTTTGGACCTCAGGAAGCTCCACCTTGATGAGGTACTCCTTATCATCCTCCATCACGTCCACCAATGGCGCCCATTCTGGGACTGTGATGTTTTCCTCTTCCGCAGTGAGGCTGCCGCGGCGGTTCTGGTCCAACAGAGAGGACATCCGCCGTTGAATCTCTTCCATCTCCCGGAACGGATTCCAGTGAGTCAATGCATTCATGAGTACAAACCTTTCATGTTGCAGACTGGTTAAAGTTTAAAGCACCGCAACCGGGTCTGCTATCATATCCGGCTGTTGTGTGCGAAGCGCGCGAAACACGGCATTTGACCGCCGCCACCCCGCACACTATTCAATAGCATCCCGAATGCCAGCCATTCGCTAAACTCAAAAGTTATTGCGGATGAAACTCTTATGTTGCAGTCGTGTTGCCGGGCTAAACTCAAATCGCGCCGTTCTGGCACACTCATCCAACGATATCGCGTCACATCAGCACAACGGCGGGCCTCCTGCCGTCTCTGCCCGATTGTTCAATCTCCGCTTTGAACTTTCAACTCGGTGGGTTACATTAACGGATGCCTTTATGGCCAAATTCCTGAGTCATGGCAATCGAATTCATCAGAATCGGCGGCGCGCGCCAGCACAACCTCAAAAACCTCACGCTCTCCATCCCGCGCGGCAAACTCGTCGTCATCACCGGCCTGAGCGGCTCGGGCAAATCCTCCCTGGCCTTTGACACCATCTACGCCGAGGGCCAGCGCAAATACGTCGAATCCCTTTCCGCCTACGCCCGGCAATTCCTCGACCAAATGGAAAAACCCGATGTGGATTTCATCGAGGGCCTTTCCCCGGCCATCGCCATCGAGCAGCGCGTCTCCGGCGCCAACCCCCGCTCCATCATCGCCACCACCACCGAAATCTATGATTATCTCCGCCTCATCTTTGCCAACGTCGGCCAACCCTACTGCCCGGTCAGCGGCCAGCCCATCACCCACCAGACCACCAGCGATATCGTTGACAAAATCCTCGCCCTCCCGCCCCGCACCCGCCTCATGCTCCTGGCCCCCGTGGTCGCCGGTCAAAAGGGAGAATTCCGCGATGTCATCGAGCGGCTGGCGCGCGAGGGTTTCGTGCGCGCCAGGGTGGACGGCCAGTTCGTCGAACTGAGCAACAACCTGCGCATCAAGCTCGATCCCAAACAACGCCATACCATCGAAGTCATCGTGGACCGTCTGGTCATGGACGAAAAAATCCGCGCCCGCCTCAGCGATTCCGTCGAAACCGCCCTCAAATGGGGCGAAGGACGCCTCCTGCTTTTGCGCCAGCCCCCGCAGGCCGCCGCCACCGATCCCTGGGCCGAATCGCTCCAGTCCAACCGCCATTACAGTCCCGCCACCGGCCTGAGCTTCGAGACCCCGACGCCCAAACATTTCTCCTTCAACTCCCCCGCCGGCGCCTGCCCGACTTGCCATGGGCTGGGCCAAAAAATGGTCTTCGACCAGCGCCTCATCGTGCCTGACCCCGAAAAATCCCTGGAAAAAGGCGCCGTCCAACCCTGGCGGCGCGGCGGCAAGCGCATGATCGTCTATTACAAGAGCCTCCTGCGCGGCATGGCCCAGCAATTCGGACAGAGCCTGGAAACGCCCTGGAAGGATTTGCCCGATGATTTCAAACAAAAACTCCTCCTCGGCACCGGCCGCGAAAATGTCGAATTCACTTTCTGGCGCGCCGGCAACCCCCGCAAAGTCCAGCAGCCCTTCGAGGGTGTCATCCCCAATCTCCAGCGCCTTTACTCCGAAAGCGAAAGCGAATTCACCCGCAACCGCCTCAAGGGCTTTATGAACCCCCAGCCGTGCGACGCCTGCCGCGGACGCCGCCTCAAACCCGAAATCCTCGCCGTGCGTCTCGGCGCCGGCCCGCCCTCCGCCCCTTTGCCCCCCGTCTCCTCCCCCGACTTGTCCGCCGGCTTGTCCGCAGAAGCCTTGGCGAAGGCGGAAGCCCTGGCGAAGGCAGAAGCCTCGCCGCCGGCGGAATCCTCGCCGCCGCCGGACGCCCCTGCTCCCGGGCCCGTCCTGCCCGGCCTCTCCATCATGGATGTCTGCGGCCTTTCCATCGCTCAGGCCGACGATTTCTTCTCAACCTTGCAGTTGACAGAGTTCCAACACAAGATCGCCGCCGAATTGATCAAGGAAATCCGCGCCCGCCTGCGCTTCCTCAATAACGTCGGCCTGGGCTACCTGACCCTCGACCGGGAAAGCGGCACCTTGAGCGGCGGCGAGGCCCAGCGCATCCGCCTGGCCACCCAGATCGGCGCGGGGCTGGTCGGCGTCCTCTACATCCTGGACGAACCGAGCATCGGCCTCCACCAGCGCGACAACCAACGCCTCCTCCAATCCCTCGAAGGCCTGCGCGATCTGGGCAATTCCGTCCTCGTCGTCGAGCACGACGAGGAAACCATTCGCCGCGCCGATTACCTCCTGGACCTCGGCCCCGGCGCCGGCGTGCGCGGCGGCGAACTCGTCGCTGCCGGCACCGTGGCCGACATCGAGTCCAATCCCCGTTCGCTCACCGGTCAATACCTCAAGGGCGAACTCAAAATCAACCCGCCCAAAAACCGCGTCAAACCCCCGCCCCACCACGGTTGGATCGAAATCCTCGGCGCGCGCGAAAACAACCTCAAAGACATTGACGTGCGCATCCCCCTCGGCGTCCTGACCGTCGTCACCGGCGTCAGCGGCTCCGGCAAGAGCACCCTGGTGGATGACATCTTGCGCCGCGCCCTCTTCCGCAAATTCTACGGCTCCAAGGAGCAGCCGGGCCGCCACCGCCTCATTCGCGGCTTCGAGACCCTGGACAAAGTCATCGTCATTGATCAAACCCCCATTGGCCGCACCCCGCGCAGCAATCCCGCCACCTACACCGGCATGTTCAACCAAATCCGCGACCTCTTCGCCAAACTCCCCACCGCCAAAATCCGCGGCTACCTGCCCGGCCGCTTCAGCTTCAACGTCAAAGGCGGCCGCTGCGAAAAATGCCAGGGCGACGGCTTGATCAAAATCGAAATGCACTTCCTGCCCCCCGTCTATGTCACCTGCGAAGCCTGCCACGGCCGCCGCTACAATCGCGAAACCCTCGAAATCCATTTCAAAGGCATGAACATCGCCGACGTCCTCGACATGACCGTGGACGAAGCCGTCACCTTCTTTCGCGCCGTCCCCAAAATCTACGATCCCTGCCTCACCCTGGCCGAAGTCGGCCTGGGCTACGTGCGCCTGGGCCAGTCCGCCACCACCCTCAGCGGCGGCGAAGCCCAGCGCATCAAACTGGCCGCCGAACTGAGCCGCAAACAAACCGGCCAAACCCTTTACATCCTCGACGAACCCACCACCGGCCTCCATTTCCATGACGTCGCCAAGCTCCTGGACGTCCTCTTCAAACTCCGCAATTCCGGCAACACCCTCCTGGTCATTGAGCACAACCTGGACGTCATCAAGACCGCCGACTGGATTATTGACATGGGTCCCGACGGCGGCGAAGCCGGAGGCCGCGTCATCGCCGAAGGCCCCCCCGAGAAAATCGCCCGCGCCCCCGGCAGCTACACCGGCCAATACCTCCGTCGCCTCCTCTCCTGAATCGGATATTCGATCAATCTAAATAACTCTAACGCACACGGCAATGTTTTTCCAGCTTCCGGGGCCTCCCGCCTTTTCTGCGGTCGTGCTGGTCGAACCGTTCCACCTCAGGTTGGTCGAGTAAATGGTCTCGTCCGCGCTTTTCTGACTTCAACTGCCCATCGCGTATCAACTGCCGAACCCGACCGGGGCTTACTCTGAGGATCACGGCCGCTTCGGCTGTCGTGATGAGGCCCACGTTTGCGCGATAATACTGCGGTTTGCGGTGCCGCGTCAATGCTCGCGGCAACGCGGCACGTCCGATTCCTTCCCCGTTTTTCCCACTGAAAACTTGATTGCCGGCAACCCCTCCCTTAACCTCCTCCCATGGCCGCCGCGACCATCACAACCGCAACCACCCTCTCGTGGCGCAATCCGCCGCGCAACTCCGCGCCGCCCGCCCCACCATCCTCCAGTTCCATGAATGCCCTGAAAAAAATCCTCCTCCTCGCCGCCCTCTTCCTCCTTTCCCATGCCGCCCTGGCGTTGGACCGCACGAATGAAATCTTCAAAATCTTCCAGTTCCCCCCCAACATGATCCCCACCATTGACGGCAAGACCAATGATTGGGACATCGTGCCCGAATCCTACGTCATCGGCTCCGACCAATTGGTGGACGACCCGGTCGGCGACCAGCCCCACCACACCAACGACCCCAAACACCTCAACGTCCGCGTCAGAGTCGGCTGGGTCAAGGGCCTCAACCGCCTCTACTTCCTTTACGAGGCCGACAAAGCCTATTGGGATTTTTCCCTCCCCGGATTGCACAACGACACCTTTGAAGTCGTCGTCAACGGCGACCTCTCCGGCGGCCCCTTGATCGCCGATCGGGCCGCCAATGAAGACATCCTGGGCCAATGGCAGACCTACATGGCGCTCCAAGGCGCCCATGCCCAGAACTACCACATCTTCACCCCGGCCGAGGGCAAAGATTGGTGCATGTACTGGGGACCCCAACAATGGGTCAAAGAACTGCCTTACGCCAACCATGCCTGTATCTACAACTTCCGGCCCGGCCAGCCGGGGCATCTGGTCCTCGAATTCTGGATCACACCCTTCGATTACGCCGGCGCCGAAGGCCCCAGGCGCTCCGTCGAATCCGTCCTCAAAGAAAACAAAATCATCGGCCTTTCCTGGGTCGTCATTGATTACGACGACGTCAACTCCGGCGGCCAGAACTACGGATTTTGGAACCTCTCCCGCCATCACACCATGTATGGCAACGCCGATTACCTCTGCCAGTTCAAACTCATGCCCTTGGAACCCCGATTCCTCAAGCCCCTGGACGCCAATTGGACCTTTCAAATCCAGGACACCGCCCGGCGGCTGGTGGCCTTCAAGGACCAATCCATCGGCGCCATCACCTCCTGGAAGTGGGATTTCGGCGATGGCCAGACCTCCGCCGAGCAAAACCCCGTTCACGCCTACAAAACCCCGGGCCATTTTGTGGTCGTCCTCACCGTCCAAGCCCCGGATGGCGTCACCTCCCGCTTCGCCAGAGTTTGGGACGTCACCTTGGAGTAATTCCCGAAGGACTTGATCGCAAAAGGTTCCTGCGGCAGCATACTCCCATGACCACCGCCAAAACTCACAACCCCAAAAAGCCTTTTGCCATTCACATCCTCGCGCCCGCCCTCCTGCTCCTGCTCGCTCTGGCGGCCCGCAACGCCCCCGCCGCCGCCGGCAAAGTGTTCAACATCCTCGATTTCGGCGCCGTGGGCGACGGCGTCACCCTGGACACCGCCGCCATCCAGCGCGCCATAGACGCGGCGGCCCAGGCGGGCGGCGGCGCCCAAGTATTCACGCCCCCTGGCCGCAGCTTCCTGGTCAGCACCCTCCAACTCCGCGGCGGCATGGATTTCCATCTCGACGGCCAACTCATCATCAGCACCAACCGCGCCGACTATCAGGGTGAAGGCGTCCTCACCGCCCTGAACGCCGATCACCTCCAAATCAGCGGCGCCGGTGCCATCCGCGGCCAATCCCTCGCCTTCATGACCCGTTACGACCCCGCCGGCGAATGGTGGCTCTTTGCCTCATGGCGACCCAAGATGTTCATCCTCACCGGCTGCTCCAACCTGCAAATCCGCGACATCACCTTCTCCGACGCCCCCTACTGGGGGCTGCACATGCTCGGCTGCAAAAACGTCTTCGTGGACCATCTGACCGTCAGCAACCGCATGGATGTCCCCAACTGCGACGGCATTGACCCCGACCATTGCCAGGACGTGGAAATCCGCAACTGCCGCATCACTTCCGGCGACGACTGCGTCGTCATCAAAACCTCGCGCCAGGCCGCCGACTACGGCCCCTCGGCCAACATCACCGTCCGCGATTGCGTCCTCGAAACCCAGGATTCCGGAGTCAAAATCGGCACAGAAACCACCAGCGACATCCACGACATCCTCTTTGAGCGTTGCCGCATCCTCACCAGCAGCCGCGGCCTGACCATTCAACTCCGCGACGAAGGCAGCGTCTATCGCGTCCAATTCAAGGACATCCATTTTACCTCCCGCTACTATGCCGATCCCTGGTGGGGCCGGGGCGAAGCCGTCTCCCTGACCGCCCTTCCCCGCACCCCTGGCACCAAACTTGGCGCGCTGCACGACATCACCCTCCAAAACATCACCGGCCTCGCCGAAAACAGCGTGCGCATCCAGGGAACCCCGGCCAACCCCGTCCATGACGTGCTTCTGGACACCGTGGACATTACCCTCTCCCGCTGGACCAAATACCCAGGCAGACTCTTCGACAACCGCCCGACCATGGCGCTGGAACAAATCCAAACCCACGACACTCCTGGTTTCAGCATCCTCGACGCCGCCAACATCACCCTCAAAAACTGTGCCGTCCATTGGGACTCCTCGGCGCCAGAACATCAGATACCCTCCTATTTCAGCGTAGCCTTGGAAGCCGAAAACACCCGCTCCCTCCGCCTCACCAACTTCAAAGGCGAAGCCGCGCATCCAGATCGCGACCAGGCGGTAGTCATCCATTAACTCTGTTCACAGAAGCCTCTCCTCCGACTGCCTGCTTTCGCGGTTTTGGGCAATGCGGGTGTCATGCTTTTGCGCAACGGAGGTTATCGCGCGCGTGATATCACTTGGCTCCAGCGCTTTTCGCGCCGGGTTCAGGTGGTGGGGTAACACCCCATGGCGCATGAACTGCCGATGGCGTAATTTCGTAGTGTCAATAATTAATGATTATGCTTATGAAAAAACTCATCATCGCATGGCTTGCCGCCGCCGCCCTTGTTTCTCTTTCCGCCTGCTCCACCTCGAAAGAAGCAGCGCCTGCGCCAATGCCCAGTTCGACCTCCAGTTCGACCGTCATTCCAAACGATACGCCTCTGATCACCGACCCTCACGTTGATTACAGCCGATAGAGAGACCTTGGCGAGGACGCCACCCAGTAGTCCCGGCGACCGGGTGCGGCGCATTGAGGGAAATGCGGCGGTTTTTCACCCAGGCGGAGGGGGTGGCCGTGCATGGGAGGCTCCCGGGCGGTTCCACAGGCTGGTTTTGAGCGGCGAGCAATGACAACAAATAGCAGGTGTTTCGCAAGATTTGTGTATCAACTTCCGCGATTCCTGCCGATTGGGTAATCGTTATGCGCTCTTGTCTTGTCAGCCGCCTTCCGAGGCGGGACGGAATCGTTGACGGCGGCCAGGCCGCGATTCGGTGCTATGCGGTGTTGCTGTTGCTGGCGTTGATCCTGGGTCTGGCCATGATTTCCCTGCGCCCGGAGGCGCCGACAGCCGCCGCGGGCGAAACGATGCTCAAGCTCCCCTGGCCGGCCCCACGTCATCCAGACCTCTCGCTTTTGACCGCCCGGCACATGCTTTGGGGAATCGCCGCATCGTCTGCCGCCGGCCTCTTGGGTTTGGTTTGGGTGGGGGTCTTGATGCGATCCCAAGAACGACTGGAACGGCGCGCGGCCGGAGACGTCGAGGCCCTGGCGCGAACCGAGGCGGAGTTGCGCGACCTCCGGGCGCTTTACCGCTCGCTCATGGACAACCTGCCTGGGAGCGTTTTCCGCAAAGACGTCCAAGGCCGTTACACCTTTGCCAATTCACAATTCTGCCGGCTTCGCGGCTGGGGCGAGGATGAGGTGCTCAAAAAGACGGTTTACGACTACCTTCCCCCGCAGATGGCGGCGGAGGTGGCCCGGGAGGATGAAATCATCCAGCAAACGGGGAAGTTTTTTGAAATTGAAAAGGAGGATTCAACCCCCAATGGTGCCATCCGGTATATCCACATTCTCAAAGGCCCTGTGTATGACGCCGCCGGAAAGCTCCTGGGCACCCAAGGCATGATCACCGACATCACCGAATGGAAATCGGCGCAGGCGGATTTGGAGTTCGAGCGCGGCCTGATGCGGTTTTTGTTGGATAACTCTCCGGATCACATTTTTTTCAAAGACCTCCAGTCCCGCTTTATCAAATGCAGCCAGCATCAGGCGGAGATGTTCGGGCGCAAGCACCCGGATGAGGTTCTGGGGAAGACCGATTTCGACTTCTTCGACGAGGAGTTCGCCAATCGCGCCTTCCAGGACGAACAAGAGATCATCCGCACGGGCGTGCCGATGGTTGGCAAGGTGATACCAGAGAAGCTCAAGGACGGACGGGTGAGTTGGGCTTTGACCACAAAAATGCCGCTGCGCGACAGAACCGGCAAACTCATCGGCACCTTCGGCATCTCCAAGGACATCACCGCCTTGAAGGAGTCGGAAGCCAAGCTGAAACAGATTCACCTCGAACTTCTGGAAACTTCCCGCGTCGCGGGCATGGCCGAGGTGGCCACCAGCGTGCTCCATAACGTCGGCAATGTTCTCAATAGCGTGAATGTCTCGGCCGCTTTGGTGACGGAGAGCATGAAAAAGATAAAGGCCGGCAGTCTTGCCAAAATCGCGGTTCTGCTCAAGGAGCATGAACAAGACCTCGGCACGTTTATCAGCAACGATCCCAAGGGCAGGTTGCTGCCGTCCTATTTGTCCAAACTCTCCGGTCACCTGCTGGCGAGCCAGGTGACGGCGATTGCGGAGATGGAATTGCTGCGGGAGAATATTGAGCATATCAACGGGATCGTGGCGATGCAGCAGAATTACGCCCGGGTTTCCGGTGTCAAGGAAACCGTCGAAGTCCACCACTTGGTTGAAGACAGCCTGCGCATATACGCCGGCTCCATGGACCGGCAGGAAGTGGAGATTGTGCGAGACTTTCAAAAAGTCCCGCCTATCAGTGTCGAGAAGCACAAAATCCTCCAGATTCTGATCAACTTGCTGTGCAATGCCGCTCAGGCCTGCGACGAGTCCGGTCGCGCCGATAAACGCGTGATGGTGCGGGTGGCCAACGGCGCCGGAAGGCTCAAGATTTCAGTGGTGGATAATGGCGTCGGCATTCCCGCCGAGAATCTTACTCGCATCTTCAGCCACGGTTTTACCACGCGCCCCGTCGGCCACGGCTTCGGCTTGCACGCCAATGCCATTGCCGCGAAGGAAATAGGCGCGACGCTGATTGCCCACAGCGACGGGCCGGGCACAGGCGCTTCCTTCACGCTCGAATTATCCCTGCCGTCCGAGGAGGAGACCTTGCATGATTCCGGGGTTGAAATTGGCGGGAAGCAGTAAGAGAGTAATGAGATGACTTCCGGCCTTTTCCCCTGCAATCTATCTCCTACTCTATGGATTTGGCGCGCGCATTTTCCCAATCGGCCCGGCGGAATCCGGCCAAAATCGCCCTTTTTTGGGGTGATGCCGAGTTTTCCTACGGCGACCTCTGGTCCAGGTCGCGGGCCGTGGCGGAGCGCCTGACCCATGATTTCGGCGTCAGACCGGGCGACCGCGTGGGGATCTGGCTCAAAAACTGCCCCGAATTTGTCCCGGCGCTCTTTGGCATACTCCAATCCGGCGCGGTCGTCACCCCCATCAACAGTTTCCTCAAACCCAATGAAGTCCGTCACATCCTGGCCGACGCCGGCATCGGCGTGGTCTTCATTGACGGCACGATGTTGGAGGACTTCAAGAAGTTGCGGGCCGAACGGCCGCAACTGAAAATGTTCCGCGCCGAGGAAATCGCCGCCGCCCCGCGTGATCCTGAATTCGGTATTGACGATTCCCCCTGGCCTTCCTCCGAACTGGCCGTGATCATCTACACTTCCGGCACGACCGGCCGCCCCAAAGGTGCCATGCTCACCCACGCCAACCTGCTGGCCAACCTGGAAAGCTGCCGCCGCGTCCTCGAGGCGGTGGGGGACGACCGCTTCGTGATTCTCTTGCCCATGTTTCACAGCTTCATGCTCACGGTGGGGGTTCTGCTGCCGCTCTACGTGGGCGGGTCCATCGTGCTCGTCAAGTCCGTGCATCCGGCCAAGAACATTTTGCAGGACATCATCCGGCGGCAGGCGACCTTGCTGCCCGCCGTTCCGCAATTTTTCCGCACGCTGGCCGGCGTGGCGGCGAAGACCGATTTGCCGTTGCGCGTCTGCATCAGCGGCGCGGCGCCGTTGCCGGCGGAAATCTTGAAGGAATTCAACGCGCGCTTCTCCATCCCCCTGTTGGAGGGCTACGGGTTGAGCGAAGCCAGCCCGGTAGTCTCCTTCAATCCCATTCGCGGCCCGTGGAAAGCCGGTTCCATCGGCGTGCCGGTATGCGACGTGCAAGT
>JBEKOF010000045.1:0-23056 GCA_049522055.1 Verrucomicrobiota bacterium
TTCAACCGATGATGAACAAACCGGGACAACGCGACTTGCCCAGCCCCCTTTGGGGGCTGGGCTTTGGCCTCCTCTGGAGGCCACAGTCCAAAGCCCCGCCCTTTGGGCGGGGATTTTTACTTGGAAAATGAATCCGAAGCCAATTAACGCCGATAAGACCCGCCTCTTGTGGGTTTGGATTATCGGTGGCTGCATCGCCTTCGGATGTCTAATGGCATTGCGTAGTACTCTTGATTCCATTTGGGCACGGGCAGTTTTGGCGGCAACTGCCGCCGGCATTTTGGCTTTCTCTTTTCTTAAGGGCTGCAAGAGCGGAAAGTGAAAACTCGGAGGGCGCCCGATCCGCTTGTCATCCCGGCCTTATGACGGTAGCTTGACTTCATCGAATCAATGACCCATCGCATTATCGCCCGATCGGGATGGACACTGGCCCTTTGGCTGGCCGCCGCATGTCCGCTTTCCGCCGCCAGACTTCCTGCCACCCCCATGATCCCCGTCACCAACATCTACCACGGCATCCAGGTGGTGGATAATTACCAATGGCTGGAAAACTTCGACGATCCGGCCGTCAGGCAGTGGAGCGCGGCCCAAAATGCCGTTTCCCGCGCTTACCTGGATGGCCTTCCCGTGCGCTCCAACATCGTCCACCGCCTCGAAAAACTTTACTCGCAAACTTCGCCCGACTACTACGATCTCCAATCCCGCCCCGGAGTCCTCTTCGCCATGAAATTCCAGCCGCCCGCCCAGCAGCCCTGGCTCATCACTCTCAAGTCGGCGGAGGCCCTGGCCTCCGAGCGCGTGGTGCTGGATCCCAACAAACTCAACCCCGCGGGCACGACCGCCATTGACTTCGCCACGCCCTCGCTGGATGGCAGACAAGTGGCCGTTTCCCTCTCCGAAAACGGCTCCGAGCAGGGGACGCTTTATTTTTATGACGCCGCCACCGGGCAGCCGTTGCCCGATAAAATTCCGCGCGTCCAGCGTCCCACCGCCGGCGGCAGCGTGGCATGGAACGCCGGCGGCACGGGCGTTTATTACACCCGCTATCCCAGTCCCGGCCAACGGCCTGAGGCCGACCTGGATTTCTACCAGCAGGTCTATTTCCACCGCCTCGGCACACCCGTGGCCCAGGACCACCTGGAGTTGGGCGAGGGCCTGCCGCGCATCGCGGAAATCGCCCTCCAATCCAGCGAGGATGGCCGCTTCGTGCTGGCCACGGTCGCCAACGGCGACGGCGGCCAGTACGCCCTTTACCTCCTCGGACCCGCCGGCCCTTGGCAACAATTGCCCCGCTTCAGCGATCAAATCAAACGGGCCGAATTTGGCAAAGACGGCGCCCTTTACCTCCTCTCCACCAGCAACGCCCCGCACGGAAAAATCCTCCGCCTCCTCCTGGTCGGCCCCCAATTCTCCCAGGCCGCCGTCGTCGTGCCGCAAAGCGACGCCGTCATCCAGGCCCTTTGTCCCTCCGCCTCCGGCATTTTTGTCCAGGACCTGGCGGGAGGACCTTCGCAGATTCGCTTCGTCGCCGGAGCGGGCGTGGCGCGGCTGCCCCTTCAGCCTGTTTCCGCCGTGACGCAAATGCTCTGCCCCCAGGCCGATCAACTTCTCTTTGACAACGTCAGCTACCTTGCCCCGCGCGTCTGGATGCGCTACGACGCCGCGACCAGGAAATGCCGCGCCACCGCCCTGGCCGCCAAATCGCCCGCCGACTTCAGCCAGGACGAAGTCGTCCGCGAATTCGCCACGTCCAGGGATGGAACCAAAATCCCCATGAACATCCTTCGCCGCAAAAAAACCAGGCTCGACGGCCAAAACCCCGTGCTGCTTTACGGCTACGGCGGTTACGGCGTCAACCTGGCCCCCGCCTTCTCCGCCGTCCGCAGCCTTTGGCTCGATCACGGCGGCATCTATGTGGTGGCCGGCCTGCGCGGCGGCGGCGAGTTCGGCGAGGAATGGCACAAGGCGGGCAGTCTGACCAACAAACAGAACGTCTTCGACGACTTCGCCGCCTGCGCGCAGTATCTTATTGACAAGAAGTACACCCAGCCCTCCCGGCTCGCCGTCGAAGGGGCCAGCAATGGCGGCTTGCTCATGGGCGCGTTCCTCACCCAGCATCCGGGCCTGGCCCGCGCCGTCGTCTCCCGCGTCGGCATTTACGATTCCCTCCGCGCCGAACGGGAGCCTAACGGCGCCTTCAACGTCACCGAATTTGGCACCGTCCAGGACCCGGACCAATTCCACGCCCTCTACGCCTACTCCCCGTACCACCGCGTCGTGGACGGCACGCGCTATCCCGCCGTGTTATTGATGACGGGCGACAATGACGGCCGCGTCAATCCCTACAACTCCCGCAAAATGGCCGCCCGCCTCCAGGCCTCCAGCCGCGATCCCTTTCCCTCCCCGGTCTATCTGCGCACCACTTCCTCCGCCGGGCATGGCTTCGGCACCGCGCTGGACGAACGCATCGCCCAAGAGGCCGACGCCTATGCCTTCCTTTTCGACCAGCTCGAAATGTCTTGGGGCAAACCGGAAAAGGAGCAAGACCTGCCGCCTGATGACGGGAAGTGAGCTCCGTCTATTATTGACCGACTTTTGGTGCGTCCGTCCTATAGAGACAGATCACGAGAATGTCCACGGACTTTCCGTCTGATGATAATGTGGGCAAGAAATCAACCTCCTGGCCTAGCTTATGCTCCTTCCCGGCGATCATCTCTGTTTCTTGCATGGGCAGGTGGGCCTCGACTCCGAGAGTGGTAGTGACGCGCGGGGCCGACAAGAGGTCGGCGCCGCTATGTTGCTGCATGGCCTGGATATACGAGCGGAATTCGACGTCCGAACATTGCACCGCCTCTTTACTGTCGTTTTGCTCCGTAAAGAGAGTTTGCAATCCGAGGTCCGCGAAAACTTGATCGGGCGCCTCAATGAATTTAGAGTCCAGCAGGATCTGGCTTGTTGCGCTGAATGGCGGGGCAAGCCTCTTTCCCGCGGAATCAATCATGGTGGGAGTGATGAAGACCAGCAGGTGCTTTCCGGCCTCCGCCGGCCATCCTCCCATGATCAGCGATTGGTTCTGACCCACGGAAACAAACTTGTGTGCCGCCCGGAATTTTTTGACACCCGGCTCCTCTTTCAGCCAATCGTCAACCCCGGCTGCTGTGGTTCGAGGCGGCGAATTGGTCAAAGTTTTGACGGCGACCACGGTGGCGAGCGCCACGCCGAGCGCTCCGGCTGTGACAAGGACGATTTTTTTCATGAGAAGCAATTTTAGGATTGAGGTGGTGGAACTGGCTGACGTTGTGGCCGTCTGGGCGAGGTCCGCGCTCGTGATATGCGCGGCCAAATGAACCGGCACGACGCTCCCGGATGTATCGGCCAGCGCCGCCCCCAAGCCCGCGCCCGTGGCGGCCAAACCCCGCTTTTGCAGGACAACCCGCAGCTTTTCCAGCGCCCGGTCCACCCTCATCCGCGCGGCGTTTTCTTTCACCCCCAGCGCCGCCCCAATGAGCGAAAACTCATACGACTGGAAATAGCGCAGCACGATGGCTTCGCGGTCCGTCTCCCCCAACTCGCCCAGCGCCTCATCAATCAGCGGCCGCAATTCGTTCCAGCCCTCATTCCCGTTTGGGACGATTTCATTCATGGCCAACACCTCCTTTTCCCGCGCCCGCCGGCGCGCTTCCGCGCGGACGGCGTTTGCCGCCGCAAAGCGCGTGCTCACAAAAAGCCAGCCGGCGATGCAGCCCCTGTGCTGGAGTGTCTTGGCTTTGCGTGCGAAATCGGCAAAAACCGTTTGCGCGACATCCTCGGCCAGGTGCGTGTCTCCGTGGACCTGCCGCAACGCCGCCCCATAAACCATTTTGAGATGGCGGCGCACCAATTCCGCGAAAGCCGCCTCAGACCGCTCGGCGGCGTATTGGCGGATCAATTGTTTATCCTCAACCATCCTCACTATCCATAGCATCCGCCGGTTGCAAAAACCGCACAATTCAGCCGGGAGACTTTCAAAACTCCTAAAAGCCGGGAGGTTGGCGCGGACACATCTTTATGAACCAGCCCTGCCGACGCCGCGCGATAAATAATCTGTCGCGATAAATAATCTTGACGCGCCTTCGAGTAATGCCCAGACTGCCCGGCAAGCATGCCGTTCTAGCCAAAGGAAATCTTATGACTTTGCCACACTCTTACGCAGTGGTTCTGATGCTCACCATTCTAACCATGATTTGCTGGGGATCCTGGACCAATGTGCTCAAGTTCACCAAGGGCTGGCGTTTTGAACTCCTCTACTATGACTACTCGATTGGGGTCGCCTTGGGCGCGGCCCTCGCAGGGTTGACCTTCGGCACCTGGGGATCGGACGGCCTCCGCTTCATCGCGGATCTGTCTCACGCCGGCAACACCAACATTCTCTCCGCATTCGCCGGCGGAGTCATTTTCAACCTCTCGAATATTCTCGTCGTTGGGGCTATTGCCGTCGCGGGCATGGGAGTCGGCTTCCCCATCGGCGTTGGGCTGGCCCTGGTGGTGGGGACCATCTGGAACTACCTGGTCAAGCCCCAGGGCAATCCTTTGCTGCTCTTTGCCGGCGTAGCCCTGGTGGTCGCCGCCATCATCGTGGACGCCATCGCCTACCGCGCGCACGCCGCCGGCAGGAGTGCCGCCGGCGACAAGGCCGACGCGGCCGCCAGGAAGGCCGCCACTTGGAAGGGCATCAAGCTCGCCGTCATCGGCGGCATCCTCATGGGCATGTTCTACCCCCTGGTCGAGATCGGCATGAAGGGCGACAAAGGTCTCGGACCCTACGCCGGTGGGTTCGTCTTCAGTCTCGGCGTGCTGGTTTCGGTCTTCTTCTTCAATCTTTACTTCACAAGATTTCCGATTGAGGGTTCGCGGCTCACCTTCGGAGACTATCTCAAAGGCAACGCGCGGGTGCATTTCCTCGGCATCATAGGCGGCATGATGTGGATCGCCGGCTCGCTCTCCAACTGGGTGGCCGCCAGCGCGCCCGAACAGTTGCATGTCGGTCCGGCGATCAGCTACGCCATCGGGCAAGGATCGAGCATGGTCGGAGCACTTTGGGGCGTTCTGGTTTGGAGGGAGTTCGCCGGCGGCGGAGCGCGGGTGTACTGGCTCCTGGTCCTCATGTTCCTGCTCTACGTGACCGGCCTGATCGTCGTTGCTAGAGCCTCCTTTTAGGCTCTCCGCCAGGCCTCGCATCGGAAAAAACACATGGAACCGTTACTCCTTGGCATAGATGTCGGAACCAGTTCCGTCAAGGCCGCGCTGCTGGACCCGCGCGGAAGCCTTCACGCCTTGGGCCAGGCGGAGTACCCGCTCCACCACCTCCGGCCCGCTTGGGTTGAACAAGATCCTGACGATTGGTGGAGTGGCGCCTGCACAGCCATCAATCAGGCCCTCGCCAAGGTCCCGCACGGTGCCCAGAGGGTTCTTGGCCTGGCCGTCAGTTGCCAGGCCCCCGCTCTCCTGCCCTTGGACCACTCCGGCAGGCCTTTGCGCCCGGCCATGATCTGGATGGACCGGCGCGCCGAAGCGGAGACTCTTCAACTGGCCCGGTTGATCGGCGCGGATCAAATCCACCAGGTAACCGGCAACCGCCCTGACGCTCTCTACGTCGCCGCGCGGCTGCTCTGGCTGCGGAATCACGAACCCGAAATCCTGAGCCGGACCTGGCAGTTCGTCCAAGTCAACGGCTACATCAACTACCGGCTCACCGGACAGCTCACCTTGGATCCATCCAATGCTGTCCTCCTGCAAATGCGCGACTACCACAAGCAGGAATGGTCCCAGCCTCTCTGCTCCGCCTGCGGCGTCGAGCCGTCCCAATTCCCCAATGTCATGCCTGCTCACGCCGTTCAGGGAGAACTCACCCAGCAGGCCGCCCAAGCCACGGGGCTGCGCGTGGGCACCTCGGTCATGGTAGGGACGGTGGACAGCGCCGCGGCGGCTTTGGAGGTTGGCGTCGTCGAGCCGGGCATCGCCGCCGAAATGACGGGAACCTCCACAGTCGTCATCATCCCGAATAATCGGGGCCTGACGGAGCCTGCGCTCATCGCCATGCCGCACGCCTTGCCGGGAATCCATCTGCTCCTGGGCGCCATGGTCGCCTCGGGCGGTTGCCTGCGCTGGTTCCGCGATCAGTTCGGGCAGCCGGAGCTCCAGGCCGCCTCCGAAGCCAAGGGCGACGCATTCGATCTATTGACCGGCCAGGCCGCCCAGGTGCCGGTGGGCAGCGGCGGGGTTATCTTCCTGCCGTACATGATGGGGGAACGCTCACCCCTTTGGCACACCAATGCCCGCGGGGTGTTTTTCGGTCTCTCGCTCGCCACCCCCAAGGCCGCCCTGGTGCGCTCCATCTTGGAGGGCACCGCGTTTGCCCTCCGCCACAACATCGAGGTGGCCCTCCGGGCTGGTGCCCAAGTCCGGGAACTTCGCAGCGTGGGCGGTTGCAGCCGCAGCGACCTTTGGAATCAGATCAAGGCGGACGTGTTGGGCCTTCCCCTCTTGCTGCCCCGCTCCTCGGTCGGCTCCCCATTCGGTGCCGCCGTGCTGGCGGGAATGGGGGTCGGAGTCTTTCCTGACGTTCGAAAATCGCTCCTGGAGATGGTGCAGTTGGACAGACGCTTCGATCCCAACCAGGCCAATCACGAAAGGTACACCCGCTCCTACCACGTCTTTCGCGACATCTACGACCACCTCAAGGGCGACTTCGATCACTTGGCCAGCGTCACGCCGTGAACTCTCCACAGAAGTTGGACGGTTCGTTCCACCTCCGCCTCCGCCTCCTGTTGCGACCACTCCAGCGCCGGCGAGATGATCCTTGCCAGTTCTTCAAGCAAAGGCAGGCTCGCCTCTCCCAGCATCCCCATTAACGTCCGCCTCAGGATCACGTCATCCAGGTGGACCACTCGCTCCTGCTCCGCCATCCATTCGATCTCTCGACGCGAGTAGCCGCTGTGACAGGCAAGCGGCGCATCCGGGCCTGCTTCCAGGTAGGCGGCCACTCGGTCCGCTCCGGTGCCATACCGTTCGACCAGCGTTGCCAACCGCTGCCGGGGCAGTCCTGTCTTCTCGGGCATTCTGGGGTAGCCCTTGCCTCCGCCGATCCGAATACCCGCCGAATCGCAAATTCGCGCGCGCCCCAGAAATCGCAATATCTCATCGGCCACTTGCTCCGCCAGCGCGCGGAACGTGGTCCACTTCCCGCCGACCAGGGAGTAAATCGGAAAATCAACTCCGTTGCCCGGCGCCAGCACCGGAAAACTGTGGTCGCGGCTGATCTGGCCGGGCGTCAGCGCGTCACTCCGCGGCAACGGGCGCACGCCGCAGAACCGAAAAACCACATGCGACCGGTCCACTCGAATTGAAGGGAACGCCAGCCGCATGGCTTCCAGAATGTAGTTCACCTCAGCCTCGTCGCAGACCGCCTCCGGGTCTTCGGTCGGCACGTCCGTCGCGCCGGCGAGAATCTTCCCGCACACCTCATAGAAAATGCAGATGCGACCGTCCCGGTTCACAAAGTAGATCATCTCCTCCCCGGTCGCTTCCACCAGCTCGGGGTGGTCCAGAACCAGGTGCGAACCTTTGGTTCCTCCGATGAAACAGGACTCCCGTCCCAGACCCCGATTGGTCCCATCAATCCACGCCCCCGTCGCGTTGACCACCACTCGCGGCCTCACCTCGCACCTCTGACCGGACACCTCGTCGCGCAGCGCCACCGCGCCCCCCGCGGCGCTCTCCAGCCTCACGTAATTCAACGCGTGCGCCCCGGCACACGCCGCTTCCGCGTCCTGGGCCAATTCAAGGCACAACCTTTCTGGATGCGTGATTTTCGCGTCGTAGTAGGTCGCCGTACAAATCACCTCGGGGTTCAGCGCCGGCTGCTGCGCCAGCGCCGCGCGCCGGGAGCGGAACCGGTGTTTTGGCAGCGTGGACTCGCCGCCGGCCAGCAAGTCGTAAAGCGTCAGCCCGGTCTTGATGAGAAGCGCCCCCCGATTCCCCGGCTTCGCGGGCCATCCCAGCAAATTCCGCATCGCAGGAATCATCCCCCCTGTCCAACTGAAAATCGGAATCGTCGTTGGCAGCGGCTTGACGTAGTGGGGCGCGTTGCTCAGCAGCCGGTTTCGCTCACGCAGTGACTCCCTCACCAGGCGCAATTCCGCGTTCTCCAAGTATCGCAGGCCGCCGTGAATCACCCGCGTCATCGCCGCGCTCGTTCCCGCGCAGAAATCGGACTTCTCGATCAGCACCGCGTCAATTCCCTGCAGCGCCAGCTCTCTCAGCAGGCCGATGCCGTTGATGCCCCCGCCCACGATCAGAACTGAGACCTCCGGGTGCTCTCCAAGCCACGCGACTCCCGGGCGCATTCGGGTCCCGGCACCTCCGGCGGGACCTCGCATTGCAGTCCGCGAGGCAATCATGCCCCCATTCTATTGGCATTGCCTCCCCAAACAAACTACAATCTTCCTTGATGCCAAGCGGCATAAACAGCGCATTGGAGAAACCTGGAACGGAAGCCGAAGCCGCCGGCCATCCCGCCACCGCGCCGCGCCTTCCGGAGCTCCTCGCTCCCGCCGGCGATTGGGACTGCGTCAAGGCCGCCGTGGAAAATGGCGCCGACGCCATTTACTTCGGCCTCGACCGCTTCAACGCCCGCATGCGCGCCCGCAATTTCACCGAAGCCGATCTGCCCGCCCTCATGCGGTTCCTGCGCTGGCGCGGCGTCAAGGGGTATGTCACCTTCAACACCCTGGTCTTCGCCAACGAAATGGCGGCGGCCGGGCAGTTCTTGCGCTCCATCATCGCCGCGGGCGTGGACGCCGCCATCGTCCAGGACGTGGGCATCTGCCGCCTCATCCGCATGCTCTCCCCGGATTTTCCCATCCACGCCTCCACTCAGATGACCGTCACCAGCGCGGCGGGCGTGGAATTCGCGCGGGAACTGGGTTGCAGTCTGGTGGTCCTGGCCCGCGAGTGTTCCGTCAAGGAAATCGGCGCCATCACTCGCGGCCGGGCCGCTTCGCTGCCGCTGGAAGTCTTCGTCCATGGCGCCTTGTGCGTGGCTTACTCCGGCCAATGTTTGACCAGCGAAGCCCTCGGCGGGCGTTCCGCCAATCGCGGCGAATGCGCCCAGGCCTGCCGCATGCCTTACGACTTGCTTTGCGACGGCCGGCCCGTGCCCCTGGGCGACCGCCGCTATTTGTTAAGCCCGCGCGATTTGGCCGGCTTGGCCCTGCTCCCGGACCTCGTGCGCGCCGGGGTGGCCTCCCTCAAAATCGAGGGCCGGCTCAAATCCCCGGAGTACGTGGCCAACATCACGCGCGTTTACCGCCGCGCGCTCGACCAGGTTTGGACCGACCCCGAAGGCCTGGCCCGCGTCGCGGGCGAATCGCGCTACGATCTGGAAATGGCCTTTTCGCGCGGCCTCCACACCGGCTGGTTTGGCGGCCCCGACCATCAGCGCCTGGTCCACGCCCGTTTTGGCAAGAAACGCGGCGTCTTCCTCGGAACCGTCCGGCGCGTGGAAGGGGAAAAGGTGCTCGCCAGCCTGGAGGCCCCGCTCAAGGCGGGCGACGGAATTGTATTTGACTCAGGACACCCCGACGAGAAGGAGCAAGGCGGGCGCGTCTATCGCGTCGAGGCGGCCCGGTCCCTCCATCTCCTCGGCTTTGGCCGGGGCGATCTGGAGTTTGACCGCATTCATGTGGGCGACAGGATTTGGAAGACGAGCGATCCGCAATTGGCCCGCCGTCTGCGCCAAAGTTTCGCGGGAGAAGCGCCGCGGTTCCGGCGTCCCATCGCCCTGGAGGTTCAGGGGCGCGCCGCCGCGCCCATGGCCTTGCTCGCCCGCGACGAACAGGGGCGCGTGGCCCAGGTGGAATCCAGCCTCCCTCTGGCCAGGGCCGAGACCCGCCCGCTCACCACCGAAAAGCTGCGCGAACAACTGGGGCGCCTGGGCGGGACTCCCTTCCTCTTGGGCGAGTTGGAGAATTTGCTCAAAGGAGATCTCATTTTGCCCGCCAGCGAGTTGAACCGCATGAGAAGGAATCTGGTGGCCCGCCTGGAAAACTTGCGGGCACAACCCCGCAGATGGACGGAGGGCGGACAACCGATGCCCCAGGCCCCGTTCAACTCCGGCGCGACGCGCTCGGCCGCGGGCGAGCCGGAATTGATCGTCCTGGTGCGCAACCTGGCGCAGTTGGACGCGGCCATGGCTTGCCAGGTGCGGACCGTTTATTGCGAGTTTGAAGACCCAAAAAAATATCGCGAGGCCGTGGGCCGCTTCCGTCAAGCCACCCTCAGCGGCCCTCAGCCACCCGCCATTTTCGCCGCTCCTCCCCGCGTTTTTAAAATGGGCGACGAATGGATTTTGCGGCAAGTCCGCTCCTCCGGCGCCGACGGCTATCTGGTGCGCAACTACGATGATCTCAAGTTCTTTGCCGACAGCCGCCGGGTGGGGGATTTTTCCTTCAATGTCGCCAATGGGCTGGCGGCCGATTATTTCAAAATTCATTTCGGCCTCGAACGCCTGACCGCCTCCTACGATTTGAACATCACCCAGCTTGAGGCCCTGCTCCAAGCCGCCCCGCCCGATTGGTTCGAGATCACCATTCATCAGCACCTGCCCATGTTTCACATGGAACACTGCCTCTTTTGCGCCTTTCTGACCAGCGGCACCGATTACACCAACTGCGGCCGCCCCTGCGACAAACACGCCCTGCTGCTCCGCGACCGCGTGGGCATCGAACACCCGCTCAAGGCCGACGCCGGCTGCCGCAACACCGTTTTCAACGGTCGCGCCCAAACGGGGGCGGAATATGTCGCCCGGCTCATGGCGCTGGGCGCCCGGCGTTTTCGCATTGAGTTTGTCAACGAAAACCCGCAGGAGGTCGCCCGCACCGTGGCCAGATACCGCGGCCTGCTCCGGGGCGAGATCACCGGCGCGCAACTCTGGCGCGAATTGAAATTGCACAACCAACTCGGCGTCACCCGGGGCCCGATGGACAAGCCGGAACCGGAGCGCTGACCGCCAGGCACGCCGCCGGACCATCTCATTGCCTTTCCGGTCTCTGCTCCTGGGAAGCGCGCAGCCCGCATCAGCCACCCGATCCTGCGAGCCCAAAGATTTCTCGCACAACTATTCTGGAGCTTGTTACTCTGCTGCCCTGATGTTGTTGCAAGAGAATTTAGAATTTGAATTTGCGGTGCGACCTCAGCCGGTTTCCAGGGCCGCCTCCAGCCTCAAGGCTCCGTTCGCTGAACAACTCTTGGCCTTCCAGGACTTTGGCAAAAAAACCCTTCTGGCTGAAACCCCCGCCGCCGGCGTTTCCGGAAAACCGTTGCTCGTGCCGACCTTCATCAATGAATTCTGGACGGCCAAACAGCGCGCGGCCAGCCGCCTCCATGAGATCTCCTACCGCGCCTGCTTCAAGCCCCAACTGCCCCGCTTCTTCATCGAGCGCCTGACCGAGCCGGGGGACATCGTCCACGACCCGTTCATGGGCCGCGGCACCACGCTGCTGGAGGCCGCGCTCCTGGGGCGCGTGCCCTTTGGCTGCGATGTCAATCCGCTGAGCCTGGTTTTGGTGCGGCCCCGCCTCCGACCGCCCACGCTCGAACAAGTCCGTCTCCGCCTCGCGGAGATTGATTTCAACGATCACGATCCATTCCCGGATGACCTCCTGGTTTTCTACCATCCGCAAACTTTGCGCGAAATCGCCGCTTTGAAAAAATACTTGCGACAACGCAATCCATTGGACCCGCTGGATGAATGGATTGCGCTGGTGGCGCTCAACCGGCTCACCGGCCATTCGCCGGGCTTCTTTTCCGTCTATACCTTGCCGCCCAACCAGGCGGTGTCCGTGAAGTCACAGCGAAAAATCAACGCCGCCCGCGCCCAAACTCCCCCGCGCCGGAACGTGCCGGATTTGATTTTGAAGAAAAGCCGCATTCTCCTGAAAGATTGCGACGCGAACACGCGCGCACGGCTGCGCGGCGTGGCGGAAAAAAGTCTGCTGCTCCATCAGCCCGCTCATGCGACCGCGCAAATCCCCGCCGGCTCGGTCTCGCTGGTGGTCACCTCGCCGCCGTTTTTGGACGTGGTGGATTATGCGGGCGACAACTGGCTGCGCTGCTGGTTTCTCGGCATTGACGCCAAAGGAGTAAAGCTGACCGTGCCGAACAAATTGGAGGAATGGCAAGCCGAAATGACCGCGGTTTTCCGGGAGCTGCGGAGGATCTTGCGTCCGGGCGCTCATCTGGCGTTTGAAGTGGGCGAAGTCCGTTCCGGCAAAATCAAATTGGAGGAAACAGTCCTTGCCTGCGGCCTGGAAGCGGGGCTGCGGCCGGACCTGATCTTAATCAACGACCAGAAGTTCACCAAAACCGCCAACTGCTGGGGCGTCGATAATAATGCGAAAGGGACGAACACCAATCGGATCGTGCTCTTCCAAACTGGGTGACCGGACCCTGGAGCGTTGTCCCCGCCTGGTGGCCGCCTCAGACATTCCACTCCTCTTTTATGAGCTTTTCAAGATTATCCAGATTCGACCGTTCCTTAGCAATTCGCTTTTTGTACCATGCGCGCACGACATCTGCATCCTCAAGTTTCGCAATGATAAAGTAACCTTTGAAATCGACATCTGTGGAACCGATAAAAACTTTTCCCTCTCTGCTCGGCTTAATAACAGAGGCTTGGAAAGTGTTTTTGCTCATGTTGATTCCTTTCTGAATCAAGTGCGCTTCGATATCGGGCCACGCCTTTGCATGAGCACAGCCAACGGCGTTCTCCATCAGGTAGGCAAAAGCCACTCTTCCATCCTTCGTGAGACTGGCGGAAAAGCTTTTTGCATCTGACAAAAATGCCATAGGAACTACTCCAATTCTGCTGAAGAACTAAGTCCAGTAGGGCTATCTTCCCTCTACTGAAATATCGTCTGCTCGCTCTCCAGGAATCCTTGCAGGTGCCGCAGCCGGGTGGGATGCCTCATCTTGCGCAGCGCCTTGGCCTCGATTTGCCGGATGCGCTCCCGCGTCACGTTGTATTGCCGCCCGATCTCCTCCAACGTCCGCTCGTAGCCGTCCACCAGCCCGAAGCGCATCTCCACGATCCGCCGCTCCCTCTCCGTCAGCGTCCCCAGCACGTCGCTCAACGTGTCCTTGAGCAGGCTGTAGCTCGTTACGTCCGACGGATTGGCCGCCTTCTTGTCCTCGATAAAATCACCCACGCTCGCGTCATCCCCGTCGCCCACCGGCGCCTGCAACGACACCGATTGCTGCGCCATCTTCAATATCGCCCGCACGCGCTCCACCGGCAGGTTCAGTTCGTCCGCGATCTCTTCCGGCTCCGCCTCCCGGCCCAATTCCTGCATCAGCCGCTTTTGCACCCGCATCAGCCGGTTGATCACCTCTATCATATGCACCGGGATGCGCACCGTGCGCGCCTGGTCCGCCACCGCCCGGGTGATCGCCTGCCGGATCCACCAGATCGCGTAAGTGGAAAACTTGTAGCCGCGCTGATACTCGAATTTCTCCACTCCCTTCATCAGGCCCATGTTCCCCTCCTGAATCAGGTCCAAAAAGGACAGTCCCCGGTTGGTGTGCTTCTTGGCGATGGATATCACCAGCCTCAGGTTCGCCGCCGCCATTTCGCATTTGGCCTGATCGGCCCTCCCGGCGGCCTTTTTCATCTCCGCATGCGCCGCCAAAAACTGCGCGTGCGGCATTCTCACAAACTTCTCCAGCGCCGACAATTTGGCCCGCTCCGCCCCAAGCTGGCTGATCGTCGCCGCCGATTTGCGCTTTTGCTGCAGCTCGTTGATCCGCCGCAACGTGCTCTGAATCTGGTCCGACACGTTGTTCGACACCAGCATCACTTCCTCGGCCACTTTGGGCTTGTAAAAAAACTTCGCGAAGCTGGCTTGCAGCGTCTTGTTCAGCCGCTCAAAATCCTTCATCGCTTTGGGCGGAACCGGCTTGCCGTTGCTCGGCAGTGTGTGGTCGAAAGCCTTGTCCAGTTGCAAATCCAGCGCCCGGACACGCTTGACCAGCCGGCGCAATGCCGACAAATGAATCGCCCGGCTTTCCACCTTCTTGTCCACGATCACCCGGTCAAACCGTTCCCGGGGCGGATCGGACAAAAGCTTCTCCGCCAGCGTCACATGCTCCTTGCCGGTGAAGCCGAACGCAAAAAGAATGCGCCGCGCTTCTGTTTCCCCCTCCTCGATGCGCTTGCAAATCTCCACTTCCTGCTCCCGCGTCAGCAATGGCACCTTGCCCATTTGCCGCAGATACATCTGCACCGGGTCGTCCAATATATCCAGCCGGCTCTCTTCTTCCTCTTCCACCGGCTCGGCGGGTTTCGGGCGCTCCAAGTCCGGCGCCTCAACGATCTCCACCTCAAAGCTGCGCAGCTTTGAATAGACCCCATCCAAAACTTCCGGCGTCACCACCTCGTCCGGCAGCGCGTCATTAATGTCATCGTAAGTCAGATAACCCTGGTCTGCTGCAAGTCGTAGCAACTCCTTGACCTTCTCGGCGATCACAGGCGAATCAATCGTCACTGCTCCCTGCGGCAATATCACATGCGGCTCGGACACCCTGGCCGGATGATCCCCATTGCTGCTATGCCCGTTGCCGTGGCCGTTGGCGCCGTTCTTGCAATTGGTCTTCCCATCCGTCTGAGGCTCAAAGCTAAAACGCGCCTTCTTGGCCAGCGCCCCTTTCTTTCCAGAACTTGAAATCGATTTCGCAACGCCTTGGCCCTTAATCAGATTGATTCTCTTTCTCAACATATTATTCTGACACCTCTTCAGGATTTGGGTTCATTAATGACGGCAAAAATTGCCGTTTATCAAATCCAGCAAAAATCCTGCAAAAATCGCGGTTCTTCCACTTCGGCACTCCCAATCCAACATGCCCGACTCCACACCTCAGACCCGCCGCTGCCGCATTAGAATACATACTGTAACCTGATTGTCAAAGCCGGAAATGCAATAATTTGCGAAAATCTGCCAAACTTCGCCGCGTTTATTTCGCTAATCTCTGAAAACGAACAGCTTACGAAAAATATACAGCGTTAACGTTATCGTTCACATAAGTGCCGTTTCCATGCTCCATTTGGCCCATTTGTGACCTTTTCCAGCCATTATCTCTCCAAAACCTCCGCCAATGCCTTGCCAGTGTGACTCCTCGCCAACCCAGCCACCATTTCCGGCGTCCCTTCAGCCACAATTTCACCGCCCTCCTCTCCCCCTTCCGGGCCGAGGTCAATCACCCAATCAGCCGATTTTATCACATCCAGGTTATGCTCGATCACCACCACAGAATGCCCCACGCCCACCAGCCGTTGAAAAACCTTCAGCAACACCCGCACATCGTCAAAATGCAAGCCCGTCGTCGGCTCATCAAAAATAAACAGCCTCCTTTTCTCCCTCCATTTCTCCTCCCCCGCCTTCCTACTGGCTCCTCCGACCATTTCATCCTTCATCCTTCCGCCTTCAACCTTTTCCACCCCCGCCAGATGGCTCACCAACTTGAGCCGCTGGCTTTCCCCGCCCGACAAGGTGTTAATCGGCTGGCCCAGCCGCACATATCCCAGCCCCACCTCCTGCAAAAGCTTCAAACTCCCCGCCGCCTGCGTCGCCGGACGCGATGGGCCGAAGCATCGCAGAAATTCCACCGCCTCATCCACTGTTGCCTCCAGCAAATCAGCGATATTCCAGGCGCAATGCCGGGCGGGCTTCGCCATCACTTCCAAAATGTGCGGCCGATATCGCCGCCCATTGCATTCCGGGCAGCGCACATACACATCGCTCAAAAACTGCATCTCTATCTTTTCAAACCCCGCCCCGCGGCAGCGTTCGCACTGCCCTTGCGCGGAATTGAAACTAAACGAGCTGGCGCCCAGCCCCCGTTGACGCGCCGCGACGGTTTGCGCGAACATCTCCCGAATCTCGTCGAACGCTCCAATATACACAGCCGGGTTGGAACGCGGCGTGCGGCCCAGCAAAGACTGGTCCACCGCCACCACCCCGCCCAAGCTCTCCCACCCTTCGAGCACAAGCCCTGCGGCCACCGGCCCTTTCACCAGCGGCGTCCCGTCCGTTTCCTCCTCCCCGTCGGGCGCCGCTGGCGGGCGACCCTCCAGCCGCTCCTGCAAAGCGGGCCACAGCGCCTCGCGCACCAGCGTGCTCTTGCCGGAGCCGCTCACCCCCGTCACGCAAACAAACCGGCCCAGCGGAATCCTCACCGTCAGACCCTTCAAATTGTGCAACCTCGCCCCCCGCACAATCAGCGCCGCCGTGGCCGCGCCATCCTTTGCCTTCCCCAGGGAAACCGGACGCCGCGCCGGCACTTCGATCCGCTTCTTCCCCGCCAGATATTGCCCGGTCAGCGACTGCGGCGCGCGCAAAATTTCCTCGAAAGTCCCTTGAAAAACCACCTCCCCGCCCGACTCCCCATGCCCGGGGCCTAGATCAATGATTTGATCCGCCGCGCGCATCACCCCCGCCTCATGCTCCACCACCACCACCGTGTTCCCCGCGTCGCGCAGCCGCCGCACAATGCCCGTCAGCCGCTCCGTGTCGCGCGGATGCAACCCCACACTCGGCTCGTCCAGCACAAACAACGTGTTCACCAGCCGCGAACCCAGGCACGTCGTCAGATTCACCCGTTCCGTTTCCCCGCCAGAAAGCGAACGCGTCATCCGGTCCAGGCTCAAATAGCCCAGCCCGGCCTCCACCAAGTATCCCAGCCGCGAGCGCACTTCCTCCAAGGCCAGCCCCTGCGGGTCCATCACCTTGCCCTCCGCCCGCGTCGCGGCCAGCGCATTGACAAAATCCAGCGCCTGTCGCGCCGGCAGCCGGTAAAAGTCCGCCAGCGTCGCCCCCTCCCCGCCCCCCGGCGCCGCCACCTTGTAAAGCAGCGCCTCGGGCTGAAACCGCGTCCCGTGGCAATCCGGACACGTTTCATAGCGCCGATAGCGCGCCAGCAGCACTCGCACATGCATCTTGTAAGCCTTGGATTCCAGCCAGCGAAAATAACCTTTCACCCCGTACCACGCCCGCAGCCATTCATGCTCCTTATCCTTTCCATAACCAGCGTCCCCCTCGATCACCCAGTTCTGCAATTCTTTTGGCAGATCCCGGAAAGGCACATCCAACGGCGCCTTGCGCTTTTTCGCGAATCTTACCATGTCCGCCTGGCATTCCGCTCCGGTTTTTGTTTGCCACGGTTTGACCGCGCCACCCGCCAAAGTTTTCCCCCGGTCCGGAATCGCCGCATCGTAATCAATCGCAATCACACGCCCGAAACCCCGGCAGCTTGGGCACGCCCCCACCGGATGATTGAAGCTGAACAAGGCGGGCGAAGGCTCCCGGTATTCAAGGTCGCACGCCGCGCAGTGCAAACCGCTGGAAAACATTCTTGTCGCGGCCACTTCTCCGGTTCCCGGGGCCAACAGATGCGCCGCCAGCTTTCCCTTGCCAAAATGATACGCCTGTTCGCACGCTTCGACAAACCGCGCCCGGTTCCACTCCTTCAATTTCACCCGGTCCTGGACCACCGTCAGCCGCGCGGGCCGCGCGGCATTCATCCGCGCCAGCGCCTGGTCCAGCGCCACCACCACGCCCCCCAGCAGCAGACGCTGATACCCTTGCCGCGCCACCAACCCCAGCGATTCCTCCAAAGAAAACTTCTCGCTCAACGCCAGCCCGAAAGTCACCAGCGCTTCTCCCTCCGGCGCCTCCGCGAGCAGCGCCTCCCAGACCTTCTGCGGCGGTTCCTTGGCTACCGGCTTCCCGCATTGCCGGCAATGCAGCCTTGCCAAACCCGCCCAGAAAACCTTCGCGTAATCGGTGATCTCCGTCAGCGTCCCCACCGTGGAGCGGGTGGATTTGACGCTGTTCCGTTGCTCAATGGCGATGGCCGGCGGAATCCCCTCGATGCGGCGCGCCTGCGGCTTGTCCATCCGGTCCAGGAATTGCCGCGCGTAAGGTGAAAAAGTTTCAATATAGCGCCTCTGGCCCTCCGCGAACAGCGTCTCAAACGCCAGCGACGATTTGCCCGACCCGCTCAGCCCCGAGATCACCACCAGCCGGCCCAGCGGCACATCCAGGTCAATATCCTTCAAATTATTCTGCCGCACCCCGCGCAACCGGATGCATCCCCGCGCCGCGAGCGCCTTTTTCCGACTCCTCATCATAATCCTAATCTTAATCCTAATCCTAACCCGAATCCCAATCCTAATCCTAATGTGACGGGGAGACTACGATTACGATTATGAGAACCCCAAAACACCAACCCCCCCCCTCCAAATAAAACTGGCGCGGCTCAACTTCTTCACCCAACATCCTTCCGTTCGATTGGCATGAAAGCAAAAATAATCATCACACCCAAAAAGGCCGTGCTTGACCCGCAAGGCAAAACCGTCGCCAACGCCTTGGAACAAATGGGCTACAAAGGCATCGGTGCCGTCCACGTTGGCAAATACCTGGAGATCGAACTGCCCGCCGGCGACAAGGAATCCTGGCGCCGGCAGCTCGACGATGCCTGCCACAATTTCTTGAGCAATCCCGTCATCGAGGATTATTCCATGGAGATCGAATGAACTTCGCCGTCCTCCAATTCCCAGCCTCCAACTGCGACCAGGACGCCCTCCATGTCCTCAAAAACGTCCTCGGCCATTCCGCCCGCCTCCTCTGGCACAAGGACAATTCCCTCGCCGGCTTTGACGCCGTCATCATTCCCGGCGGCTTCAGCTACGGCGATTATTTGCGCACCGGCGCCATCGCCCGCTTCAGCCCCATCATGCGCGCCGTCCAGGCCTTCGCCGCCCGGGGCGGCCCGGTGCTGGGCATCTGCAACGGCTTTCAAATCCTCTGCGAAGCCGGCCTGCTCCCCGGCGCCTTGATTCGCAACCGCTCCCTCCAATTCCGCTGCGAGCACATCTTCCTCAAAACCGCCTCGCGCGACTCCCCGTTTTCCAACCAGATTCCCGAAGGCAAAATCCTCCGCCTGCCCATCGCCCACGGCGAAGGCTGTTACTTCGCCGACGACGCCGCCCTGGAACAACTCCAGGCCGGACGCCAAATCCTCTGGCAGTACGTCAACGCCGCCGGCGCGCAGACCGATCAGGCCAACCCCAACGGCTCCTTGCGCAACATCGCCGGCATCTGCAACCAGGCCCGCAACGTCGCCGGCCTGATGCCCCACCCGGAGCGCGCCAGCGAGCCGATCCTGGGTGGCGCTGATGGCCGCTTGATTTTTGAGAGCCTGCTTTCCTGGCTCCAAAACAAACCCGCCCAGGCCGCATAAGCAGAAAATCACCGCGGCGCTTCTCGCTCAGTTGGTTCGCCCCTTTGGGGCGCTTCCTTGGGTCGTGCCATCTCGCTTCCCTTTGTCGCGCCCTCTCGCGCCGGCCTCTCCGCCACGTAGAGCTCGATCTCCTTTTGCAACGTGGCGGCCAGCGTGTCGTTCTTTTGCGCCACCGCCAACTCCACAGCGCGCCGGGCTGTGGCCTCTGCCAGCCCATAACTCCCTTCTTCCGCGTAAGCCGCCGCCAAGGTGCGCAGAATCATCGCATTGCCGCCTCCGCTCGACTTGTCGGCCTCTGCGGCCAGCGCCACGGCTCTTGCGCCGTTGCGCAGCGCGGCGTCCGCTGTCGTTGCCAGCGCCCACGCCAGGTTGTTCAGCACCGGGATCTGGTCGCGGTTGATTTCCAGGGCCTCTTGCCAGCAATCAATGGCTTCCTTGGTTTCCCCTTTCTTCAACAAAGCCACCCCGAGATTGGCGCGGGCCTCGGCGGAGCGGGGGTTGATTCTTATCGTTTGCCGATAGCACGCAATGGCTCCCTCCAAATCGCCTTCTCCCAGGAGGGCAGTGCCCAGGTTGTAGCGGGCTTCCGCCAAATCAGGCTTCAGTTCCAGCGCCTTGCGGTAGCGCCCCACCGCTTCCTCCACCCGTCCCTGGCCGAACAGAATCATCCCAACGTCATTCTCCGCTTCCGCGCAGCCGGGGTTGATTTCCAGGGCCTTTTCCAATTGCCCGATGGCTTCCTCCATTTGCCCCCTCTTCGTCAGCGCAACCCCTAAATTCAGATGGGCGTCGGCATAGCCGGGCTTGAGTTCCAGCGCCTTGCGGTAGCGCGCGATGCCTTCCTCCACCCGTCCCTGGCTGCACAGTGTCGTGCCTAGGTCGTTGTCCGCTTCCGCATAGCCGGGGTTGATTTCCAACGCCTTCTCGAATTGCGCGATGGCTCCCTTGCTGTCTCCCTTCCCGGCCAGGGCAATCCCCAGTCTGTAGTGGGCCTCCGTGTCATCGGGCTGGATTTCCAGCGCCTTGCGGTATTCCGCGATGGCTCCCTCCAACTCTCCCTTCTTGAACAAAACAAATCCCAGGTTGTTCCGCGCCAGCTCATAATCTGGATTGATCTCCAGCGCCTTCCGGTATTGCGCGACGGCCTCCTCCTTCTCTCCCTTCAGGAAAAGCGCGTCCCCCAGGTTGCTCTCGGCGACCGTGTTGCCGGACGTGCAGGATAGCGTGTGCCTCCACAGCGATTCGCTCTCCCGCCAATAGTAAGTCTGGGCCTCGGCACAATAAATCAAGACAGCCAGGATCGCGCCGGACAATCCGGCTCGCGCCACGCGCCGATGGCGCCAACCACGGGTCATCTCCGCTGCCGCCCACGTCAACATCAGATTCAACCCGATTTGCGGCAAGTAGGTGTTCCGATCCGCGTGCGCAAAACCGCCCACCTGAACTATCCCGATCACCGGAACCAGCATTCCCAGATACCAGAACCAGTCCACCATAAGCCACGGACGCTTGCCCCTAAGCGCCAAAACCACTCCAGTCACCCCCGCCAGCACGACAAACGCCGCCGCAATTTCCCACACTGGATAATTCTTCTCCGGATACGGATACAACGCCGCCAGCCCCGACGGCCACACCATCTGCCGCAGATAAATCACGTAAGAAACCAAAAGGTTGCCGATCCGCACAGGGATGGGAATCTGGGCCACAGACTTCACCGCTTTCCCCACCGCAAAATAAGTCGCCACGCTTGCCAGCGCCGCCAAAACCAGCAGAGGAATCTTCTCCTTGACCAACTCCCAAAACGGAACACCTGCGCTTCTCTGCTCTCCGCTATCCGGTTTCTGCTTGCTGCTTTCGGCCTTCCGGTTTGCCTTTGCCATTCGCCCCAGCGGCCAATAATCCAGCAACAACAGCACCAGCGGCAGCGTCACCGCCGTCGGCTTGCACAGCAGGCCCGTCACGAAAAAACCCGCCACCGCCAAGTAACGCCCCGGCGAGTCTGGGTGGCGCGCATAGCGGACATAAGCCCCCAGCGTGAGCATGAAGAAGAACGTGGCAAGCACATCCTTGCGCTCCGCCACCCACGCCACCGACTCCACCCGCAACGGATGGATGGCAAACACCGCCGCCACGAACGCGCTCCGCCAAAGCGCTCCGGTCATCCGCCTCAAAATCAGGAACAGCAGCACCGACGATGCCCCGTGCAGGAGGACATTGGTCAGATGATACCCGCCGGCGTGAAGCCCGTGCAGTTGATTATCCAGCATCAGCGAAATCATCGTCAGCGGGTGGTAGAAATGGCACTCCGCGTGACTCAATACCCAGGCCATTCCCTTCATCGTCAGACCGCTCGTCACCTTCGCGTTCTCATACACATACACATCATCATCGTAATTGACGAACCCGAACCCCGCCGTCTGTCCGAACACCGCCAGGACCGCCAGCGCCAGAAAAACGCAAACCCACGCCTCCTGCCGCGCTTGGGGGTTTTCTGTCTGCCGCGTCGTTTCTAAGTTCGCCGGTTTCAATATTCAGTTCATTGAGTCTTTTCTTCAACCGTTTGGCAGCTTTTTCAGTCTCTTCCCAAAACTATTTTTGTAATGGCCACCCTCCAAAACTCACTTCTCAACCGCAACAACCTAAACCCCAGACGCTTCCATCAAAAACCACCAAATGCAAATCGTTACCACCGTGGGAATGACATTTTCCCAAATCTGTGATTCAATCAAACCAAAAATGAAAACTCGGACCATGAAAAACCAACCCAGGCTTCCATGAGCAACGACAAAATCCCAACAAATCCAATCTCTACAATTCAAGTCGGGATTTGGCCTGCCGGTCGCCAAAATTGCCGCCAATCAACCCCTCCTGCCTGCCGCGCCGTAACTTCCTGTCCTCCATGGCTTTAGCGAATGAGGAAGCGAAGGCGCGTCAAACCCAGTCAAAGTAAAAAAGCAGGTTTCACCGCAAAAAACGAATCCTTAGCAAAGTGCTTATGATTGCAGAATTCAGGCCAATTTACCCGCAATCGTGAAGGCTCTTGCGTTGGCCGTAGGATTCGCCGAATATCCCATTTCAAAATTCCATGACCGAACCCGCCATCACCCCTGAGTTGATCCAACAGCATAACCTATCTCCCGAGGAATACGAAAAGATCAAAGCCATTCTGGGCCGCGTCCCCAGCTACACCGAACTGGGCGTCTTCTCCGTCATGTGGAGCGAGCATTGCTCCTACAAAAACACCCGCCCCCTCCTGAAAACCTTCCCCACCAAGTCCCCGCGCATTCTTGTCGGCGCCGGCGAGGAAAACGCCGGGGTCATTGACATCGGCGACGGCCTGGCCATCGCCTTCAAAATCGAGTCCCACAATCATCCCAGCGCGGTCGAGCCGTTCCAGGGCGCGGCGACCGGCGTCGGCGGCATTATCCGCGACATCTTCACCATGGGCGCCCGGCCCGTTTGCGCGATGGATTCCTTGCGGTTCGGCCCCATCACTCCGCCGCCCGGCCCGCCCGCCGCCAACGGCCATGCCGCCCTGGCAAACAATCGCCGCCTTTTTGCCGGCGTGGTCAACGGCATCGCCCATTACGGCAATTGCTTCGGCATCCCCACCATCGCCGGCGAAATCTATTTTGACAAATCCTACGAAGGCAACCCGCTCGTCAACGTCTTTTGCCTCGGCGTGCTCCGTCATGAGCAAATCGCCCGCGGCGCGGCCAAAGGC
>JBEKOF010000046.1:0-22721 GCA_049522055.1 Verrucomicrobiota bacterium
GGCAGAGTGCCCCGGTAGGCATGTTCCGCCGGGAGGCTCATGTCAATGAGGTCCAGGTCGAAGGACTCGCCGGCAGGCTTGCCATTTTTGGCCGGCCACCGGCCGTAGGTCTGTTTGTGTACTTCAAACATTACAATCATATTTTTTCCTTGATGTTATTTGCTGTTGTTCCGCCATGTTGTTCGATTCACCGGCGCGGACGGATGCGCGTCGGGAAATGGGCTGAAAATTCGCTTTTCCGCTGGGCACCTCCCTCAATTTGAAAATGTCCCCCACCGGCCGCTCCAAAACATGGGCGATACGCAGCATCGCCAAACCGCTCGGCTCAAGCTCCTCGTTTTCCAATTTCGTCATGTACGAACGGGCCACACCGATCCTCCGCGCCAACGCCGATTTCGACATTTTCCTTTCGGATCGCAATTCTTTGACACCGTGTTTAATTCGTATCATCGCAGTCATCTTAATCTTCATTGCCTTACAGTCAACACCCAACAAGTGGCTTTTTGGCCATTTTTCACATTTTCTGTTGACTATCAGGGAACATTTGGTAAATTTCCCCCTGATGAAAGCACAAAAAGCAACCGCCGCCCCTGGCCGGTTCATCCGCACGCTTAAAGACGCGATGCACGGGCAGGGCTTAACTTTGCGCCAACTGGCCGACAAGGCTGGCGTCTCGCCTGCTTATTTGTCCCGCCTTTTCAACCAGGAGCGCGGTCTGCCAGGCAATGAAACCATCGCTAAATTTGAAGAAGTTCTCGACATTCAGCCTCGCGGAGCGCTTTTTGACGCGGCAGGAAGGCATGACGGCGTTGCCGCAAAGTTCGTCCAAATAACTGGCGCGCGTCTGCTAATGCGGACTCTTGCACCTCTCACCGAGGCGGAAATGGCGAAAGTGCAAAAGGTGGCCCAGCGCTTTGCGAATCAACATACGAAGGAGACCAAATGACGCCGAAAACAAAACTGACCGTCCGAGCACTGGCCCATTATCACGGCTTGCGAATTAAATACGTCAGCGATCTTCCCGCCACGGTCCCCGGATTTCTCGACCCCAGCAAGGCATCGCGTACGATTGTCGTTAATGCCAACAAATCCAGGAGCGACCATGCCTTCACCATCTTGCACGAAATCGCCCATTTTATTCTCCATTTTGAGCGCTCTCACCGAATCCGACTGCCCTGGTATTTGACGCGACAATGGAAGTGGCGGCCAGTGATTCGGTTCTCAAAGCTCTTCCGCCGGGCTGCTTCTCGTAAACTCAACGATGAGTACTCTCGCGGCGTCTCCGTCCGTTCGTCCTTGGCGAAGCCAATGTTGATGGCCAGAGCCAGGAAAATAATCGCCGGGTTGAGGGCTGCTATGGAACGACCAGCCGAGGTCAAGCGGGAGCCGCTCGCGTGAATTGGCGGTGGCCGCTGGCGCCGGGGGCGTGCCGACCGCGGGTGTCGCGGAGGGCGCGGAAGGTGTGGCAGGCCTGGGATTGGCACAGCCAAAAAGAAGAAGCCAGATCAGCAGGGGTGTGGAGCGTAGAACGGATTTCATGTTCGCCTGTTTTTATTGTCAGAGGGTTTGGCGTCCCAAAATGCCCTGCCCGCCCGGGTCACTCATTATTTGGGCTGCCCAGTCGCCGCTGCCGCCGCGGCGGCCTCTTCCGCGGCGCTGATTTTTGCCATGTCTCGGTCAAACGCCTCGCCATCGAAGGGAATCACTACGACCTTGCTGCCGTGGTTGTCGTTTCCCCGGTCGTCATTTTTTTCGACATCTATGGCCGCCAGGGTGAAGAACTTGACATGGCCGTTCTCGAGGAACACGCCGGGGCGCTCCATCTTATTCCAATGATTGACGGTGCCATCGGTATAACGGACAAAATCCTTCCTTGGGTCATAGGCCACCCCGCGATTAACCCAGTTGGTCAGGCCGTCCTTGGAGGTGAGGTGGTAGGCCACCCGGGTGCTCCAGGAATTGACGACGATGTGGTAGAGGTTGCCACTGTGCCAGACGACGGGGTCTTCGAGATTGGGGATGCCCCTTGGATAGGCCGGCCCCATTATTCTGTAAGGTCCACAGACGCCGTTGGTGGCTTTGCTGATCATGACTTGGCCATTCCGCGGGACAATCATATAGTCGCCATCCGGCCGAATCAGGATGCTCACATTGGAAGCGCGCCAGTTCGGCTGGCCTTCCACCGTGAGAAGGCCTTTCATGGTCCAAGGCCCGTCCAAAGACTTGGAAACAAACACGGCGCCCGGCCGGGTCTCGCTGACGATGACAGCATAGCCCTCGCCGTTGGGCAGAACCAGCGCCGTCACATTGTGCCCTCTGCCGCCCATGCTGTCGGGCCAGCAAACACCCTTGTCAACGTATGGCCCAAGCGGGTCATCCGCGACGGCATGCACCGCCAGAGAGGTGCCCCAACCCTTATGGCCCAGGGCTTGATTCCAGCGACTGGCGAACATGTGATATTTGCCATCGGGCGCCTTGATGATCTGCCCGTCCCAATAATACCACTGTTTGACCGTTGGGTCTTCGAGGCCGTTCTGCGGGTCCCGGGGAAGCACGTTGGCGGCGCCCCACGCGTTCGTGGTCAGCGAACCGTGAATCGGCGTGGGAAGAAAGTAATCTATCAGGGTCTTGTCGGCGGCAGGCAACGATGGGCCGATGACGGCCAAGATCAGGGCAAACAGTTTTATTGATTGTCTCATAGGACTCATTGGGATGGGTGTTTGATGGATTGTTGTATTTCTTGCGGCCAACGCCGCCCCTTCATTGGAGCCGCGCTGGAAAGTTCCGTCCTGGTTTGCATTCAGTTGCGATCATTGACTGGTTCCCGGTTCGGCGCCGGTGAATTCCTTGACGATTCGCAGCGTCTCGCCGGCGTCCTCAATCTCGAAGAGGTGCGGCTGCGGGCCGCAACCGTCGGGCGCGTGCAGAACCAGCATCAACCTGCCGTCAAAGGAATTGAAGATCATGCCGTGGCCGCCGTTGCTGGCGTAGAGCGGAGCATCCTCCTGCCGCCAGGGGCCGGCCAGTTTGCCGGAATCCGAAATGGCGACGCCCAATTCGTATGTTTGATCGTGGGCGCGGCTGGACCAAATGACGTAGAGTTTGCCAGTCTTGCCCTTCCACACATAGGGGCCGTCGGTGACATGTCCGCCCGCCTCAATCAACTCGCTCCACTTGGCCGAACTGCCGCGGAACATCCTCGTCGGCGCGCCCATTGCTTCGGACAGATCGTCCTTGAGCGGGATGTATTCAACCGTGCCGTCGGAGATTTGCACCCATTCATTGCAAAAAACCATGTAAGGCACGCCGTCCTCCACCCAAAAGGTGCCGTCCAGGGTCATCATGTTCGTCGGGGTCGTGGCGTGGTTGGTGAAGGCGTGGTACGGCCCTGTCGGCGTGTCGCTCCACAGAATCTGCGAGCCGCGCGTGACCGGGGGCCGCCAATCGTGCCATTGCTCCCCGGGCAGATGCGCGTATTCGTCGGCCAGCACGGGAATCTGCGGCTGCGGCCGGCGATGCAAAACCAGCGAAGGATCGTTGAAGGCGGAATTGCCGTAGGAGCCCAGGTCGCCGTTGAACGGAGGGTAATGGAAACTGAAAACATCGTAGGGCAGTTCCTGGTCGTCCGGCACGCGGTGCGACCAACTGAACATGGCGGTGCGGCGCGGGTCTTCGGCGTGAACATAACGAAAGGTGGGGCCGACGTTCTGGCCATAATCGGATTCATTATCCAGGCCCCACATGATGACCGAAGGATGGTCCCGGTCGCGCTCGACCAGGTCCGCCATCAAGCCCAGGTATTGCGGGAGAAACTGCGGATCGTCCGCCACCGGATTTCTTGAGAAATCAACCGGGTTCTCGTCCGTGACATACACGCCAAGCTGGTCGCATTGCTCGAGAAAATCCTCCGTCACCCATTTCTGCCGGGTGTGGTTGACATTGGCGGCGGCCAAATCCTGGACGCTGTTGCCGCCCCACACGCCGCGCAGCTTGATTTCCCGGCCGTTGACCAGCACCCGCCGGCCAACGCGCTCAGTCTTAATGAACCCGAATTTGCGTGAAAGTGTCTGCGTCGCTCCGCCGTCCGGGCCAAGGACGGTCACTTCGAGCGTGTAAAGATTCGGGTGCTCCGCATCCCATTTGAGCGGGGCGGTCACAGCAACCCCGGTGACCTGTTCGGGCGTTGCGCGCGACAGATTGATGACCGCGGGCTTGAGATCCACCAGCCGCCCCGGGGCGTCTTTGAGCCTCAGCTTGACTTGACAGTTATCGCCGCCGTGGAATTCCATGCGCAGCCAGACCTTGAGGATGGCGTCGCGGTATTGCGCGTCCAAATCCGTGTCAATGTGAAATCGCGTCAGGTAATCCAGCGGTTCGGCCAACAACTTCACGTCGCGCTGGAGACCCCCGGCCCTCACGTACTGGGCAAGACCAGTCCGGCTGTCGTCAACGCCCACCGTCAGGCTCGCCGTTTTGCCAGGCTCGACCAAGTCCGTAATGTCGCAAGTGAACGGCATGAAGGACCCCCAATGGTCGCGCACGAAACGGCCGTTGACCCAGACTTTCGCGCCATTGGAAACGCCGTCGAAGCGCAGCACCACGCGATGTCCCGCGTAGTCCGCCGGAATCGCCAGTTGCGTCCGATAGGCCGGCTGGCTCCCGCCACCGCCGCGCCCGCCCCCAAAACCGCCGCCGCGACGACCGCCCGCCGACATGTCGCGCCAAGTGGAAAGATCGGCGGATTCAGACCAGAATTCGCCTTGGGGATTGGCAATCGTCTTCCAATTGCCGCGCGCCACGGGAACGGCCTGTGTGACGCCCGCCACCGCCGCCGGGACGGGCACGATGGTCGGACGGGGAAAAACAGGATTCTCCGCCACGGGGGCGGACAGGGCCGCCCCAGCCAACACCGCGAGGCCGGCGGACAAAATCGGTCGCAGGGCGGCTGTGATTTTTTTGCGGGGCCCATTCATGGGCTGATAACGCCAAGTCTGCATCATCAAGCGGGCAGGACTCCTTTGATTTTCAGTGTGACGGCGCTGGCGCAGAGCGGCTGGTCGGGGAGCTTCACGCTCAGTCCTTGCTCGTCCTGTGTCCACTCAATTTTGCCACCGTGGCCGAGCAGCGAAACATCGGCGACTTTGCGTTCGCCGATTTGCGGCGAGTTGGCGGCCATTCTCTTGACCACTGTGCTCTTCGTCCCGGGCCAGACCATGATGAAGGCGTAGAGGGTGTCGCCCTTCATCGTGAAACGCATGTCCTCGGCGGTATAGGGCCGCACATCGCGCGCGCCGCCGAACTGGCCCCTCGGGGCCTGGGAGGACACGGACGGGCCTTCGCCATAGACCTTCCACGGACGGGTTGCGTAGATGCCTTCGCTGTTGATGTCCATCCAGGCCGTGAATTCTTCCAGGAATTTCAGCTCGTCCGCGTCCGGAACGCCACGGCCGGGCAGCGGAATGCTCAGTTGAAGATTGCCATTTTTGCTCACGATATCCACCAGCATCTGCGAGACCTGTTGGGCGGTCTTGTATTTGTGCTGGTCGAATACGCTGCGCTCGTAATGCCAGGAGCCGATGCAGGTGTCCGTTTGCCAGGGTAGGGTTTCCCCGCCGTAGGTGACGCCGCGCTCGACATCGAGCAGCAAGGCGCGGCGTTGCTGGGCATTCAGTCCCTTGCCCGTCATCACCGCCTCCACTTTGCCGTTTCGCGCCAGGTCCGTGTTGTAGAGATAGGCGGCGATCCGCAGACCGATGTCGCTTGAAGGATAAATCGGAAGGATCGTGTCATCGAAATACACCAGGTCGGGGTGGTACTTGTCAATCAGATCAATCGTGCGGTTGAAGAATTTCTCAACAAAGGCCTTGTCCAGCGGCGGATTCCCGTTCTGCTCCCAACTGTAAAAGCCGGTCCGGTGATACTGCGCGTACAAGTCCTGCGGATCCAGTCCTTCCCACCAGAGACCCTTGCCGTCCGCCTTGGTCATTTTCCCGTCGTAAGGCACGCCCGCCAGCGGGCCGCTGGGGTCGGAACCCTGCGCTTCCTGATACCAACTCCAGGCGCGGTCCCCGTGGCAAGTGACCGCAAAGCGCAGGCCGGCGGCGCGAGCCGCCTTGGCCCAGCCGCCGCCGATGTCCTTCTTCGGCCCGTAGGCGACGCTGTTCCAGGGCTGATACCTCGAGTCATACATATCGAAGTTGTCATGGTGGTTGGCCATCGCCGAGAAGTATTTCGCCCCGGCCCGCTTGTAGAGCGAAATGAGGTGTTCGGGGTCCCATTGCTCCGCTTTCCATTCATGGATTACGTCCTTGAAGCCAAACTTCGAGGGGTGGCCGTATTTCTGAACATGGAATTTGTAGTCCGCGCTGTTGAACTGATACATGTTCTTTGCATACCAGTCGCCCATTTCCGGCTGGCATTGCGGCCCCCAGGGCGCCCAGATGCCGAACTTGGCATCCCGGAACCAGTCGGGCGCCTGGTAGCCGGCGGAGAGCGATTCCCAGGTTGGCTGAAACGGTCCGGGCGCGACGCCAAAGCCCGGCGGGGCGGCAATCGGCGCCGGCGCGGGAGGCAGGACGGCCGTCGCAACAGCGGCGGGCGCGTTGGTTTCCTGGGCGGAGGATGTGATCAGCGGCAGGCTCATGCCCGCCCCGCCAACCAGGGCGGATTTCTTAATGAACTGGCGACGGGAGAGGTGATTTTTCATGGATGTTTTTGGTTGTCATTATTTCAGGTAATTTCCGGGTCATGATTGCTGGCAACGGGGTCAGGCGCAAATGGGTTGAATCATAATTATTTTCCCGCCCCCAGGCGCGCTTCATGCGTCTCGATGACATCAACACCGTCGAGGGAAAGCGCGGCGTGGGTGTCGTCGAATTTGAGATGGGAACGTTCGGGCAGGTAAATGGGCGCGTCCTCACGCAACGGGAGAATTTTCAGCGTAAGTCCGTCCTGATATACGGCCGGGCCGTGGCGGCGCAGGCCGATTTCAAAGGGCCGGCCACTGTAGAAATCATCGTTCATCAATTTGTTGCCGAGATACGCGCGAATGACGTCTCCCGTGTAGCGCACACGCAAACGGAGGTCGCGGCTCGCGTCAACGCCGGCGGGAAGTTTCACCCGCCAAACGGCTGCCTTCGCGAAATCCTCGTCCTCCGGCTGCATCGCCATCCCCTGCCGCCGGGAGGGTGCCGACGGGGCAATCGGAATCGCGCGGGTCGGGCCGGCGGGTTGCGCTGGTTCGATGGTGGCGCGCAATAACTCTGCCGGTTCGACCCGGGGCGAAAAACGGCGAAACAGGCCGTCGTCCTTCGCAGGCACATCACCGTGCGCATCCGTCAGACTTGCCGGCGCGGGCAATATCCCGACCGAAAGATCCTCATGGCTCTCCGCGCGCAGGCGCAAGGCGGATCCGTCAAGCAGCAAAGTCGCCCGCGTCAGGAACAGACGTTCCTGGCCCTCCCAGTCGCCTTTCCAGAAACCCCGCGCCGCCGCCTCGTCGAGCAGAATGATGACGTGCCTTGTTCCGTCCTTTCCGTGCAGCCGGATGGCCGCGCCCGGACCGGGCTGGACGTTGCGCACATGAATCCGCGAGTTCTCGCTCGTGGTTTTCCCGGTCGAAGCATCCACCGTGGCGGTGGCCCCGTCAATGACGAATTCCGCGGGTATCGCGGCCGTTTGTTGGAATACGGTGTAACGCGTCGCCCCATCTTGGAGCTGGGTGATGGGCTGGGCGGAGGCGCACACCAGCTTGACTCCGCCGAGATCCAGGTTCAGCGGCCATAAAAAGCGGCTGTTGTAAGGAATGGTGACCGGCTCCGATGGCACGGTGACATCGCCCGCATTGAATTTGATCTGGAATTGGACATGTTCCCGGTCCGGTTGCGGCGACAAATACTGGTAATGGCTCACAAAAAGGTAGCCGCTGTCGCCATCGGAACGCGCGGCCCAGTTGAGCGAGCTTCGCCCATTGGGCGTTCGCGACAACATGCCGGCAAGCCCGGGTCCGAAGTCCTTGAGAAACAAACCTAGGAGGCGCAAGAAGTGGTAATGCTCGCGTTCCTGGCCGTATTGGCCGATGGGAGCCTGGAAGTCGTAATTTTTGACCGGCAGATCATTCCAGTAATTGGTCGCCTGCGTCTCGTTGAGGTTGGTCAGTTTGCCTTCGGGATTTTCGCCGCCGTGATACATGTAGAAACCCAGGAGATTTTTTCCCGAACCGAGTTTGACCAGCGCCAGAGATTCGGTATCCTCCGGGTGCATGAAAACGCGGCGGTGATAACTCTGCATCATGCCGGCGCCAAGTTCGCAGGTGCAGACGGGATACACACCCCTGGCAACCGGCCTTGCCGGGGCCGCGTTCGTCGTGGCCCCATCGCCGCCGAGCATACCCATCGCCGCCTCCTCATTGCCGCCCCCCCGCCCCCCGGAAAATCGGAGAACGCCCCCATAACCGCCTCCGCGCACCGAGCGGTCCCAGAAGCCATCCACATAGGAGCCTGAAAACGGCGCTATTTCGCCAAAAGGCGCCGCGCCGCCCGATCCCCAGCCGGTGCAGGTATAGAGTGGCACATCCATGCCTGCGTCGCGGGCCATTTGTTTCAGCGTCATCAAATGCTGAGTGGGCCCGCTGTATTCATTTTCCATTTGAATGGCGATGACCGGCCCGCCGTCCTTCCACAGAAGTCCCTTCGTCTGCTGGGCGATTTGCCCGTAGAGCTTCGTTACGTAACCGAGATAGCCGGGATTGTCCCGGCGCAATTCAAACACCTGGTCGTCGCCCATCTTTTGCAGCCAGGCGGGGAAGCCGCCGTTGCGCACTTCGCCATGACACCACGGGCCAATCCGCAGCAGCGCGCTCAGGCCCGCTTCCTGGCGAGTTTCCAGGAATTTCCGCAGGTCGCGCCGTCCGGTCCAATCCCATGCGCCCTCGACCTCCTCATGATGAATCCAAAAAATGTAGCTCGCTACGACGCTGACTCCGCCCGCCTTCATTTTGAGCAGTTCGTCACGCCATTCCGATCCCGGGCATCGCGCATAATGAAACTCACCCGAGATGAGCAGCCAGGGCCGGCCGTCACGCAGCAAACTGCGGCTGTCCAACGTCAGGGTATGCCCGCCGGGCGCGGTCGCCGTGCCCATGTGAAATCCTTCCGACCCGGCTGCCGGCGGGCGGCCCGACGCGTCGAGGGTCAGCACATCGGCAACAGGTGGCGCGGGAATCGGCGCGGCTGCGGGTGCGGCGCCGGGCATGTTGGTGTCCGCGGCCAAAGATGGCAGAAACGGCAGACTCACGGAGGCTCCGGTGAACAGCGTGGTTTTTTTGATGAATTTACGTCGGGACAAGTGGCTTTCCATAGGATGAACTTATTGAGGATTGGGATCTTATGGCGATGTTGCCGGCGCAGGGTTCAGGGCCGCGCGCCAGCGCGTCGGCGCGCCGGAGCGCAGGATAAAGGCAGGCTGCTCGTCCGCGATCTTGATGCGCCCGTCCGCCTCGAAATCAATCCGCACCAAGCCCGGTTTCTCGCGCCACGGCGACTGGTCGTCGTTGCCAAAACAAGTGCAATACCAGAAGCCATCCGGGCCTTGGAAATAATTTCCGCCACCCCCGCACGGCACGGCCTCTTCCCAGTGTTTGTAAGGGCCAAAAACATTGGTGGACATCGCTGCCACGCTGCTGTAGCGGTTCTGGTAGAAACCCGCGCCGCCAAGATAGTAAATCCCGTTGTGTTTGAAAAGCGACGCGCCCTCCTGCGCGATACTGTTGCGCGTCCAGGTTCCATCGGCAGGTTTTTCGTAGGCGATGTTGTGAGGTTCGCCCTCGAAACCGCTCAAGTCCGGCAGCATTTTCCGAATCGAACCGGCGCCGCCGCTGGTGAAATAAACCGAGCCGTCGTCGTCCTCAAACAGCGTGGCGTCTATGCCGCCTCCGATGCGGGCGCCGCTGGCCAGCGCATAAACGTAGGGACCTTCGGGTTTGCCGGTGGCGCTCTTGAGGATGCCCGTGCCGCCGCCCTCTCCGCCGGAAACGCAGTAGGCGAAATAGTAGTTGCCCCGGATGTAATGAATCTCCGGCGCCCAAACGTAGCGCGCGCCTTTTTCCCAGGTCGCGTCCTTCACGAAACTCCACACCAACCCAACATAGTCCCATTTTCTCAAATCCTTCGAGCGCCACAGTTCGATGCCGGAGGTCACATCCCAAATGTTGTCTCCGGAAGAACCGGTCATGTAATAGAAGCCGTCGCCGCCTTTGTTGATAATGGTGTCGCGCAAGTGCAATTCCCAGATGGGACGCAAGGGCGGTATGATCCCATTGCTTACGGCAGTGCCGCGGGCGCGATCACCCAATTCCAGCCAGCCCGGTTTGGCCGGAGCGGTTCCGCGATACATCGTCCCTTCACGGCCGGTGCGGTAGCCGCCATAGCCATCCCCAACGATGGGGTGGCCGGGACCGGAGATGCCGGCGAAAACTTCCGGATGCTTTGTGTGAATCGGCGTCACATGCAGCGGGCCATTTGTGTCCAAGGCTGCGGACCAGGCGGAGGAGGGCGCAACGGAGGTGGCAGTCGTTGGCGCCCCGGTATTAGTTTGGGCCGGACAAGTCGCCCCGGCAAAAAGCGCGAGCAACACCGAATAGTTAGTGAGGGTGGAACTTCTCATCGCAGGGGTGTTCAAGGAGTCAGAGAAAGATGGATTTCCTTCTGGTTGCGGGAGACAACCAGCCAAAGGGTTTGCCAGTTGCCAGCGTCCGGGAAGAGCCGAAGCAAAACAGCGACCTCCGCGGTCTTGGCGCCGTTAACCGACAGAATGACATCGTTTTTTTGCAAACCGGTTTTCACCAAAGCAGAACCGGCGGGAATTTCAAGCACAAGCGCGCCCGTGGCCCCAGCCAATCCCAAATCGCGCCCTCTGCGCCCCATCCTGTCCCTCCTGTTCATCCGGTCGAAAACCAAGAGCAATCCACCAAATCCCCGTCAGCCGCGCCGCGCCATGCTAATTCAAACCTAAGTAAATCACCCGTATTACTTCGTTTTCAACCCGTCCGCGGTTCACATGTTAGGTTGTAGGTCGCTCCTATTAAAATAGTTGCAACTAAATAGTCTTGACATCTTTTGCGGCCTCCGATGCCCCGTCTTTGCTTCTTCCAAACCTCCGATTTCTCCGATTTCTCCGATAATGTCAACGGTGACCAGGTTCCAGCCATGCGACTTGAGGTTCTGGCAGACATGGCTCTTGCTAACAGGATATGGCGCCAACATCGCCGGCCCCCATCATTGACCTCCATTGCCGCCCTTAGGAGAGGATAACACCGGTGTGCTCGTTCCAGGCCACTCGGAGTCTTTGAGCGACCAGCCGCCGCCCAAGGCCTTGTAAAGTTGAACGACCGCAAGCCGGCGGCCAGCCTCGATCTGCGACAGCGCGTTCTCCGCGGGAAAGAGCTGCTGTTGAGCCTCCAGAACTTCGTAATAGCTCGCCCGGCCTTCTTTGTAGCGGTCGGTCGCCGCCGCCACCGCCTCGCGCCCGGCGTTGACAGCCTCAGCTTGCTCAACACGCTCCTCGTCAAATTTGCGGTGGGATATGAGCGCGTCGGACACCTCCCGGAACGCGCCGAGAGCTGTGTCCTGGTATTCAAGCTTTGCTTCCTCGCAGGCGGCTTTGGCCTGACGGTAGCGCCCCGTCAAACGTCCTCCCGTGAACAATGGGCCGGCGGCGCTTGCGGCAACTGACCACATGTTTGCGTCCGATGATGTCAGATCATGCAGTTCGCTGCTCACGCCGCCGTAGAAGGCCGTCAGGCCGATGCGCGGAAAAAAGTCTCCTACGGCAACGCCGATTTCCGCATTGGCGGCGCGGACCTGCTCCTCAGTCATCCGAATGTCCGGCCGCCGCTCCAGGAGGTCGGAAGGCAGGCCTACCGGGATCTCCAAGGGCAGCCCTTGAGCCAGGAGGGTCGAAGTCCGAGGCATGGGCCCCGGATTGCGCCCCAGCAGCGTGTTAATCTCGTTTTCCTTCAGGGCGATTTGGCGCTCGAGTTCCGGGATGTTGGCTGAAACCGAGGCCAACGCCAACTTGGTGCGCGACAACTCCAGCATCGAAGCCAAGCCGGCGGCATGCTGGTCGTCAAAGAGCTTGTAAGTCCGCTCGTAGGAATCCCGCGTGCGTCTGGCGATTGCAAGCTGGTCGTCCAACTTCCTGCTTGATTACCCATTCGCCAACCGGCTCTACCCCGGCGCTCTCGACGTGTTGGAACGTTTCCGCCAGTGGGGCCGGACGGTCATCCTCACGGACGGCGATGTCGTGTTCCAGCCGCGCAAGGTCCAACGCTCCGACATTTTCGAGACTGTCCAAGGCCACGTCCTTATTTATATCCACAAAGAGGAGGCCCTGCAGAATATCCAGCAGCGGTATCCCGCCGAGCACTGGCTGCCGTTACCAGGTGGGGCTGGTAGGGGTGCTCAATGCGAAAGCGCTGGAAAGCCCCCAGATAATCGCAGTAGCCCAATTCCTCAAATAGCTGCTCCTGGATCGCCCAGAACCTGTCCCGGCATTGGGCGCCGAACTCGCGCTCGATGTGATGTTTAAGGTCGGCTTGAATGCGATCGTTCTCCAACAGGGTGTCATCAACATCCACCAGGAAGACCATGGGCGAGGATTTGCTCATGGCAGAGCCCTCACGGTTTGGTTTGCAATGGCATTCGGCAGATCAACGGCCCGGCCACACGCCAAGGTCAAGTTGCGCAAGCGCTCAAAGATCGGAGCCCTGAACATTTGCTCGGTGCAGCGCCAGCGCCAATTGCCGGCGGCGATGCCAGGCACGTTCATTCGGCCCTCCACACCCAGATTCAACAAGTCCTGCAGCGGAGCAATGGCGAGGCCTGACTTCGAGGACCACACCGACCGGATGAAATCCCAGGCGACTTCACCAGTCCCGCCGCCGGCCTTTACCGCATAACTTTTGGCGGCCTGGCGAACATTTTCCGGCAGCGATTCAAACCAGGCCCGAGTGGTGGTATTGTCGTGCGTTCCCGTGTAGGCGACGGTGTTCGGGACGTAATTGTGGGGGAGATGAGGATTCTGCGGACTGCCATCGAAGCCGAACTGGAACACTCGGATTCCGGGCAGCTCGAACTTATCGCGAAGGGCAACCACATCGGGAGTGATGATGCCGAGGTCTTCCGCAATGAAAGGCAGGTGGCCCAATTCCGCCTGGACGGCCTCGAAGAAAGCAGCGCCGGGCCCTGGGACCCAATGCCCAGGTTGAGCGGTTTCAGCCATCGCGGGAACGTGCCAGGCGGCGCAAAACGCCCGGAAGTGGTCGAGCCGAATCAGATCCACGTGGACCAGCAAAGACTTCAGGCGGTCAATGCACCAACGATAGCCCGATCGGCGAAGGGCTTCCCAGTCATACACCGGGTTGCCCCAGAGCTGTCCTTCGGCACTGAAATAATCCGGGGGCACGCCGGCCACCAATCGCGGCCGGAGATTGGCATCGAGTTGGAACCACTGGGGATTGGCCCAAACATCGCTCGAATCGAGCGACACGAAGAAAGGCAGATCCCCGATAAGGAGCACGCAGCGGTCATGGGCATACTCCTTCAATCGGTTCCCCTGGCGGGACAGCAGGAACTGCCCAAACCGGCTTTCATTGATCTGGTCGGCCAGGTCGCGGCGCGCGCGCGCCATGGCCGAAGGACTGTGCCTGCGCAAGTCGTCCGGCCAGTCGAGGACGTTCGCGCCTCCCAAGCGCGCCTTCAACGCTCGGAACAGAGCATAGTCGTCCAGCCAATGAGTCTCTTCCGAACAGAATTGCTCAAAGTCCGCCCGTAACGCGGGGCGCGCGGAGGGGTCGAAATTGCGCCAAGTCTGGTCGAGCAACCGGTGCTTGAAGGCGATTACCGCGTCAAAATCAACCGCGCTCTTAGGGAGGCGCCGGCCTAATTCACAATCGGTTGGGCTGAGCAATCCGTCTTCGATCAGAAGTTCCGGGCTGACCAACAGCGCGTTTCCGGCGAAAGAGGACAAACACGAATAAGGCGAGTTGCCACACCCGGTGGGACCCAACGGCAGGGCCTGCCACCAACCCTGGCCGGCATCGTGGAGCCGGTCCACCCACTGGAAGGCGGCCGGCCCCACATCCCCAATGCCGTAAGGCGACGGCAGCGAGGTCACATGCATCAGCACACCGGAGGTGCGACAGCCGGGCCTGAATGGCGGAAGCGCGACTTGATGTTCTAAGAAGGAACTGTTCATGACAGTGGGCACGGTTGCACCTTCCAGATTTCGGTGGCGTACTGGGCGATGGTGCGGTCGCTGGAAAACTTCCCCGAACCAGCCACGTTCAAGATCGCCTTTCCGGCCCATGTGTTGGGTTGGCCGTACAAACCCGCCAGACGCTGATCGGCTTCGAGGTGGGATTTCAAGTCGGCCAGATGCATGTAGTAGTCACCGTGCGCCAGGAGCGCATCCAGGATGGGGGAGAAAATGCCCTGCTCTCTTGGGCTGAAATGGTTCGACGAGATCAAATCCAAGGCCAGCCGTGTTTCCGGTTCGTTTTCGTAATGCCAGCGCGGATTGTACCAGCCGCGGGTATTGACCACCTGTTCGGCCGTCAATCCGAAAAGGAAAAAGTTTTCCTCGCCGGCCTCCTGGACCATTTCGATGGTGGCGCCATCCCGGGTACCGATAGTCAGGGCGCCGTTCATCATGAATTTCATGTTGCTGGTGCCGCTGGCCTCGTAACCGGCGGTTGAGATTTGATTCGAAACTTCGCTGGCCGGGAGGAGCCGCTCGGCCAAACTGACGCAGTACTCCGGCAAGAACACCACATTGAGCCGGCCTCGCACCGCCGGGTCCGCGTCAATGATCTCTGCGAGGTTGTTGATGAATTTGATGATGAGCTTGGCCAGATGATAGGCGGGCGCCGCCTTGCCGGCGAAGAAAAACGTGCGTGGCGGTTGTGCGAGCTTAGGATTCGCGCGCAGGCGGTTGTAGAGCACGACCACGCGCAGCGCGTTGAGCAATTGCCGCTTGTATGTGCTGGTGGACGACAAGTTGCGCATCCTGACCGCCGTCAAAAAGGCCTGGGGCAACCGCGTAACCACAGTGCTCCCCCGGCAAGGACAGTTTGCCCTCGATCCGATAGTCCTCGCCTCCTATCCGGCGGCGGACGTGACGGTCGAACGCATCTTTGACCTGCTCTCTTGTGATTTGCCCGACCTGATTCCTGGCCGCCCATTGGCGGCCACCTGGAAGCTAATGACCGAACCTGAGCGAACGCTCCACCCACACTAGACAAAACAAATGAATGCGACCAAACTACTGCACAACCTCGGCCAGAGTCCGAACCTAAGCGAAACTAGAAAGGAACTGAAATGAAAGCAACCAAACTACTTCACAACCTCGGCCAGAGCCTCTGGCTCGACAACATCACCCGCGACTTGCTCAACACGGGAACTCTCAAGCTCTACATTGATGAGCTCTCCATCACCGGTCTGACCTCTAACCCGACGATTTTCGACCACGCCATCAAGAACAGCACCGCTTACGATGCGGCGATTCGGGACCGGCTCGCCCAAGGGAAATCCGGTGAACCGCTGTTTTTCGAGCTGGCGCTCGAGGACATCTGTCGGGCGGCGGATCTTTTCCGGCCCATCTACGACCAGACCAACGGTATGGATGGATGGGTTTCCCTGGAGGTGTCGCCCGTCCTGGCATTCGACGCCGCCAGCACATTGAAGGCCGCCAAGGAACTCCGTACCCGTGCCGCCCGGCCCAACGTGTTCATCAAGATCCCCGGCACAAAACAGGGCTTGCCAGCCATTGAAGAAGCCATCTTCGCCGGCATACCCATTAACGTAACGCTCCTGTTTTCGCGCGAGCAATATCTCGCGGCGGCAGACGCCTTCATGCGCGGCATCGAGCGGCGTATCGCCGCGGGACTCAAGCCGGACGTCGGTTCGGTCGCATCGGTATTTGTCAGCCGTTGGGATGGCGCGGTGGCCGGCAAAGTCCCTGCGGAATTAAACAACCAGCTCGGGATCGCAATGGCCAACCGCATTTACAAAGCCTACCGGCAGCTTCTGGGCTCGCCTCGCTGGCAGAGCGCATTTAACGCGGGCGCCCGACCGCAACGACTCCTTTGGGCCAGCACTGGCGTCAAGGACCCTAAAGCTTCGGATGTGCTCTATATCAAAGCGCTGGCCGCCCCGTTCACTGTCAACACCATGCCGGAAGCCACGTTACTGGCCCTGGCCGATCACGGCGAACTCAGCTCGATCATGCCCGCCGACGGTGGCGATTGGGAGACGGTGTTGGCGCGGTTCAGCGAGGCTGGTGTCAAGTTTAGCGCCTTGGCGGCTCAGCTTCAGATCGAAGGCGCCAAGGCCTTCGTGAAGTCCTGGGAGGAATTGCTCGGCGTGATTGCCTCCAAGAGCGACGCGCTAGTGAAAGGAGAATCATGAAAGTCGGAATTGCCACCGACCACGGGGGCTTCGGTCTAAAAGAAGAGTTGGTTGCCCAACTCCACGGCGCGGGCCACGAAGTGGTTGATTTCGGGGCCTACAAACTTACACCCGACGACGATTATCCGGACTACGTGACTCCGCTCGCCAACGCCGTGGCGTCCGGCCACGTGACACGCGGCATCGCCATTTGCGGCAGTGGCGTGGGGGCTTCCGTTTGCGCCAACAAGATTCCAGGCATCTGTGCCTCCCTCATCCATGACCACTTTTCCGCCCGGCAAGGAGTTGAAGACGACCACATGAACGTCATGTGCATGGGCGGCCGGACTGTCGGCCCAGCCGTCGCGTGGGACCTGGTCCAAACGTTCCTCGCGGCGCAGTTCAGCCAGGCTCAGAGACACCTGCGGCGGCTCGGCAAGGTGGCCGCCCTGGAGAAAGCGAAATAATCAATGGCGCATCCATGACAGACGGGAACACAGTTCAACTGGCCATCATCTATGAAACGAAATACAGTTCTTGAATCCCTCGACGATCTTTCTCATGAAATGGTTGAGCCGGAGCTGGACAGGCCCGCGCCGGACTATCTGGAATTGATTCCAGCGAGACGACAAAAGCCGCGGCATGTTCCTTTGCCTATTTGGGAGTCGGAGCACTCCGACTGGGCGGCATACCTGCATTGAGGGCTAAACGAATAGCCCCGAGTAGCCGTTGGCACTCCGCGCAAACAAGTCATATATCTCCCACACGACGATGCGCCCCAATGTGACTCCTGGACAAAGTTCGCCGCTCGGCGCGACAATCACCAATGGCGGCGTTAACTTCAGCGTCTTCTCACGCAACGCCGCCGCGATAGAGTTGTTGCTCTTCGAACGGGAGGACGATCCGCGGCCGTCCCGCGTGATCCTGTTGGACCCCGCGACCAGCCGAAGCTATCACTATTGGCACGCCTTCATCCCGGAAATACAGCCGGGCCAGCTTTACGGCTACCGGGCGCGCGGCCAGTTTAATCCCGCAAGCGGCGCGCGCTTCGATGCCGGCAAGGTCCTGCTCGACCCGTATGGACGCTGCATTGTGGTCCCTCCGGGCTATTCCCGCGAAGCCGCCCGCCACCCGGGGGACAACTGCGCCATTGCCATGAAAAGCGTGGTGGTGGATCCTTCCGCCTACGATTGGGAAGGCGACTCTCCGCTAAAACGACCCTCTTCCAGGACCATCATCTACGAGATGCACGTCCGCGGCTTCACCCGGCATCCGAGCTCCGGCCTCAAGGAAAACCTGCGTGGAACGTATGCCGGCCTGATCGAGAAGATTCCCTATTTGAAACAACTCGGGGTGACGGCAGTCGAGTTGCTGCCGGTTTTCCAGTTCGATCCCCAGGACTGTCCGCCGGGAAAGGTCAACTATTGGGGCTATGCGCCGGTTTCGTTCTTCGCGCCTCATCAGGCCTACAGCTCGCGGCGGGACCGGCTCGGCACGGTGGACGAGTTTAGGGACATGGTCAAGGCGTTGCACCGTGAAGGCCTTGAAGTCATTCTCGACGTGGTTTTCAACCACACCACCGAAGGGGACCACACGGGGCCTACCCTAAGCCTGCGCGGACTGGATAATTCCATTTATTACCTCCTCGAACCCGACCAATCCCGTTACGCTAATTTCAGCGGCACGGGCAACACGCTCAACGCCAACCACCCCATCGTTCGGCGGCTCATCGTGGACAGTCTTCGGTATTGGGTGGAAACGATGCATGTGGATGGATTCCGCTTCGATCTCGCCTCCATCCTCGCCCGCGCCCCTTTAGGCCAGGTCTTGCCCAACCCTCCCGTGTTGTGGGACATCGAATCCGACCCGGTATTGGCGGGAACCAAACTGATCGCGGAGGCTTGGGATGCCGCCGGCCTTTACCAGGTCGGCAGTTTCATCGGCGACAGTTGGAAGGAATGGAACGGCCGTTTCCGCGATGATGTGCGCAGTTTCTTCCTGGGGGAAGATGACTCCGTCGAGCTGTTGGCAGACCGGTTCACCGGCAGTCCCGATATCTACGGGCACAAAGAGCGGGAAGCCGAGCAAAGCATCAACTTCGTCACCTGCCACGACGGCTTCACCCTGAACGACCTGGTGTCCTATAACCAGAAGCACAACCAGCCCAACTGCGAGGACAATCGTGATGGGGCCAATGATAACCGAAGTTGGAATTGCGGTGTGGAAGGCCCCACCGACGACCCCGCCATCGAAAAGCTGCGGGACCGTCAGATTAAGAACTTTCTGGCCGTGACCCTCCTGTCGCTGGGCGTGCCCATGCTCTTGATGGGCGACGAAGCGCAACGCAGCCAGCGGGGAAACAATAACGCCTACTGCCAGGACAATGAAACCAGTTGGTTTGACTGGAACCTGGTGCGGCAGCACGCGGGTCTCCATCGGTTCGTCGAACTCCTGGTTGCGCGCCGCGCCTTGCGCAAAATGGACACTGAGCGCCAAAGGCGGAGTTTAAACCAGCTCCTCCGAGGCGCCCGCAAGGCCTGGCATGGCGTCCAGCTTCACCAACCCGACTGGAGCCAGCAATCGCACAGCCTGGCGTTCAGTGCCGAAGTGCCGGAGGACAACCTTTCTTTCCATCTCATCTTCAACGCTTACTGGGAACCGCTCGAATTCGAGTTGCCGGCGGAATTGTGCGCCGCCGGCCATCCCTGGCGCCGATGGATTGATACCTCACTCGAATCCCCCGACGATATCCAGGATTGGCAGGCCGCTCCTGTGGTTACAGGGCGAACGTATCGCGCCGGACCTCGTTCGGTCGTAGTGCTGATCGCCGCGGCGGACACAAAGGCGGAAAAAGCTGTTCTTTCACCATTTCGCCCGTGAATCTTGACAGGCAGCAACGCCGGTCACCAGACTCTGCTCCGCAGGGGCGGGAGTTAACGGGATCAAGCCCGCGCGATCCGTGCTCGGAACCCCTTCTGGTGGTTTACCAAGGCGGTTACCACAGATTTCCAGCAGAACGCTCGTAACTGTAAGGATAACCGGCCCCAGCACCAGCCCACTCCAGCCAAAGAGGAGCAGCCCCCCAACCAGGGCGATGAAGATATCTACTGAGGGGACTCTCAGCCGGTTTTTCACCAGCACCGGATAGAGGAAATTCTCGATCGCGCGGACCATCAGACTGCCCAGGGCGGCTATGCCCAGAGCTTCCCCCCACCTGCCCTCCAGTCCGAGATACACCGCTGCCGGGAGCCGAAGCACGAAGGTATCTACCACCGGCACGAATGCGAACACCGCCGCCACCAAGGCCCAGAACCATGGCGAAGGAACCCCCAGCCACCAAAACATCAGCCCACCCAGCACACCCTGGAGCGCGGAGGGTGCGACCATGCCGTAGAGGGTCGCATGAATCGTGTCATTGACCCGGCCAAAGAGTGTGTTTGGTCTCGCTTTCGCCCAAGGGCAGGAACGAACGGATGGTCTTGAGCACGCGAAAACGATCGCAAAGAAAACAAAATAAAAAATGCAACGTCAGGCAAACCTGAACAGCCGCGATGGCTGTTTCCTTTACCAACCTGGAGAGGCTGGCCTTCAACATGGCGCGGCAGCGATCGAACATCGGAATGCAAATTCACGCCCAGGCACAAAGCCGGTTGACAAAATCAGCCGAGCCGTCGCGCAGCCAGCCGTCAAGTTGCGCCTGGTCCTTGAGCTGTTGCCCACGCAGGCGCTGCACCACCAGGTAACGCGTTCCCACCTCCGGCAACGCGGTCATGTCAACCCACAGTTTCTCAAACTGGCTGACCGGGAACACGTCCTCCTGGCCTTGGCCCCAGCGCTTTTTGACCTCCTTGATGGTCACGTAGGTCGGCATCCGCGCGGCCAGCGCGCGCACAGCGGCGGCAACCCGTTCGGCGTTGGACAGGTCAGCCCGGCTCAATCCGAAAACCGCCAGCAGTTTGTCAATGTCAATCCAGCAGGTATTGGAATTGTAGTAACGGAGATGGAATTCATCCTCTTCGCGCGGCATGGCCAGGCCCTCGACCAGTTGCACTTCTCCATTGACGCGCGCCAGACCGCCGCCCCGATCCTCCAACCGGCGCGTGATGACCTCGAACGTCAGGCAGCCGCCCTGCGCGCGATGGAGACCGAAGATCGCCGGGTCCGCGTCCGCCCCCAGGGTATCAATGTTGTGCAACATCAGATGCCGCAACTGCGGACGTTGGACCAGCAACTGCGCGAGCACTCCATTGCGCAGCAGGTTCGGCACCTCGAACCAGTGTCCGACCGGGTGCAGACACTGCCCCGGGAGATTGTCTGTGTAATCGCCGCCTTCTCCCGCGCAGCTCGCCCAGTTAAGGAGTGCGGCGCGCAAGCTGTCCCGCACTTTTTGCTGCTGCTCGTCGAGCCGCTGTTGCGGCATCTCCTCCCACAAAAAGCGCAGGTCGCGCATCATCGGGATCATGCGCAAACCGATGGAGCGGCCCGGCGACAGCAGAAGCGGTCCGGGATAATGATAATTCCGATGGCGGCCCAGGAACTCCTCGGTGGCGGCGTGGGTCAGGTAGCTGGTGGTCAAAATGTGGGGCAACGGCTGGCCCGCCAGTTGACCGATGCGGCGGCTCTTGGCCAGGTGCGTTTCCAGGAAGGTCCGGTGCAGGCCGTCGAATTTGCAGAATGGATGCAGGGCTTTGACCACGCCGGCCCCTTGCGTCCAGCGGCTGCCGGCGCCGGCCGAGAGCGTGACCACGGCCAGTTCGCCGCGCGCCATGGCGGCCAGACCAGCCTGGCGGAATTCCTCGGCCGGCGCCTGGGTGGCATGGATCACATCGCCATCCTCCGCGTCCTTGATGTCCGCGCTGGCCGGCAGGCGGTTTTGCGCGAGGCCAATGCGGCCGCTTTTTAAATCCTCGCGAATCTGTTCATGCTGCACAGGGTCGAAGCCGTTGCGTTCGAGCAATTCCGCCAGGCCTTGCTGCGAGCCGCTCTCGGATTTCAACCGCGGCACCAGGCGGTCGAAGAGCATTTGCATCATGCCGGACAATTCCGGCCGGCTGCGGCAGGCGGCGCTGAACTTGTCCAGTTCCGCCCGCTGCGGCCTGGTCAGCGCTTGTGGATCCGCCCGCAGCCAGCGCGGCACATGCAGCGCATAGTAGCCCCGCGGCAGCAATATCTCCTCCCCGCGCAGCAGGTCCGCCCAGGTGCCGCGCTCATTGATGGCGAAATCATAGACCACCGGCTCCATGGCAAAGGGTAGCGCGTATTGGAACTCCCGCTTGGTTTGCGACATGATCTCCTGCAACCGTTCCTGCGCCTGCGCCTTGCGTTTCGGCTCCACGATAAAGCCCATGCCGCCTCCGGACATGCCGCCAAGCATCCAGAAGCCCCAGAAATCCCAGCCCAATTCGGCGCGGACCGACGCGATCAGCGATTCGGTGAAGGCATTGCTGGCCCACGGAATGATGGTTTGGATCGGCTGGAGAAAATTCCGCGTGGTCAATTCGCCCACCCGGCGCACATCACCGGCCTGCAACGCCGCCACGATTTCGTCCAGCAATCCGATGGCCTGCTGGCGTCCCGCCCATTCCGGAGCGGATCGAAGCAGGTATTTTTCCGTCACCATTTCCAGGATCGGTCCCACGTTCTGCGCCAGCCCGCCGTGGACGAGCACCAGGCTTTCCCGCAAACGCTCCCGGGTCTCGGAGGTAATGTCGTGGTGATCCAGTATTCGGTGCGCCGGCATGAGTCGGCCTCGGCTGGTGCCATATTCGGGATCGCTTTCCGTCGCAGAGACCCCGCAAATGAGCTTCATGCCCGGCCACAAGCCGCCGGAATCCTGCCAGCCGCCTCCCGATCCCCCGAGCCATTCGCCGAGCAACGCGCGCGCCAGCACCAGACGCCGTTCTTCTTCCGCCAGGGCGCCGGTGAGCGACTTGGCCTGCCCGGTGGCGCGCATCAAGACGGAAATCAAGGAGGCGAGCAAGTTTGTCGAGACGGCAAGACGCGAGCCTTTGGGAATATCGTTGACGTGGCTGACCAATTCCAACCCGCGACCGGCCCCGACCACGCGCCCCAGCAGATCGGCCAGATTGAGTCCCGAACCTTCGATGCCCGGGGGCACAATCCCGGCGGCAATCACCGCCGCTTTGAGCAGCCCCAGATAGTCATGGGCGAAATCAAATACCTCCGCTAGACTGCGGATGTCCGCCGTGGCGCCGAGATCCACGCTGGTCAGGCGCAAGAGCGGCTCGTCAATCACCCTCAGCCAGGCCTCCACCGGCG
>JBEKOF010000047.1:0-21989 GCA_049522055.1 Verrucomicrobiota bacterium
GTTCACGTTGAGTTCATTCATTGCGCTCAAGAGCAGCCTTCGCTGCCCAATACGCAATGCGTCCCTCAAAGTGGCCTATTTTGAAGTGCCCATCCCTGGCCGGTTTTCACTGCCCGCTGACACCTTCCCGGAAATAACTCCCCCCTCCAAAACCTCCGATTTCTCCGATTTCTCCGATTTTTCTAACCCCCCTTCATCTGCTCTTGATTGCGTGTGGGTGCCGGGCATCTTGGCGCGACGGCGGAGTCATTTTGCCGGCGCGCTGGAGTTCCGCGCGGAGCGCTGTTCCAATTGTCCCCTCAGATAGAAGTCCTCTGGAGCATGCAGCCAGGCGGTCCACCAGATGTTCCCCAGCATTTGGCCGCCTTTGATCAGTTGCCCTTCCAAAAAAGGGCGGCCGGCCAATCCTTGCTCGCCCTCCCCGGAAAGTTTGCCCTCCTTCTCCAATTGGTAAAGGGTTTCCACCAATTTATTCTGATCCACCAAATAGGCCACCACCGCGCGAAACAGGCCGTCCGGGCGGCCCTCCTCACTCACACTTTCGGCCGGATGAATTCTGCCCGCCAGCGTCTCCAGCTTAGGCTCCCCGGTTTTTCGAAAATACCCCCCGTCAATCCACGCGTGAAAGGTCCGGTTGGTCGTGTAACCGTGCGGATTGTCTCCAACCCAGCCATTGAAATAAATGGTCGTGTGGAGCGGCTGGGACCCGTCACCCACAAAGTGCCCCATCACACCCATCACATAGACCACGTCCGCCTGCGCGTTGGCGATTTCCGCCGGAGTGCCGCCCGCCCGCTCGAAGGTCTTCAAATAACTGAAACACGACTCCAATTTGTCTGTATATTCGACGATGGTCCACGGCAGAAAACCGGTCAACTCCCGCGTCTGGTCCTGGTCCATCTCCGGGTTGATGGCCTCGAAACGCTCCGGATGCGCCGCGCGCGCCTGGGCGAACAGGCCGGCGAAAGTGTAGCGCAGCGGCGGCAATTGGTCGGGCGTCAAGTCGCACAGTTTCAACTCCTCCAAGTCAATGTAGTGATCCGGGCCGTTGGCATTGCGCAGCGAAAGACCGGGATTGCTGCGCCAGCGGTCCGGTTCTCCCGACAAAAACGCGATGCGTTCCCGCTGGGCCGGGGCCAGCACAAAGGCGGGGAAGTTGGTCGGCAGCGAAGCTAGGGCCAACTGATTGATAACAGAGTGGCTGCTGTAATCCCACGCGCCAGCGGTGCCGGCGCCCAGGAAAACCAGCGCGCACCATCCCCAAAAACGGGCGCAAGATTTATTTCTCGGGGTGTGGTACGGCGGCGTCACGTTGTTTTTCCGGGCGGGAATTTTGATGGTGGCAGAATGCCGCGGAATGTCATTGATGGTCAAGAAAATAACGATAGGCTGGGTCCCAAATGACATCGGGCACCGGCCCCTCCAGCTTGGTGCTGAAATCGGCGCCGTTGGTCAAATAGGAGTCCTTGAAGTAGTTCGCGTGGCCATCGCAAAAATTAAGCACCGCCCCGACGAAATGGCGCGAGGCCACACTCTTAAAGCGCAGGCCTGGAAGCTGATTGTTGTATATTGGATTCGCATTTTCCAATTCAGTATATGGATTGAAGGCCGCGTCGAACAATAGAACTGAGGCGGATGGCTTGGGGAGGGTGTTTATTTTGGGCATTGTCCCATAAGGGTAAGTCTCGCCGAGTGGATCCGATGTGGTGGAGGTTCCGATGACCTTATTGAGATCAAGGGACTGGCAATAGCCGAAGTAGCCGACCGAGGGAGCGGTTTCCGGAGCAGCTTCCAATTGCGAGGCCGCTTCTGCCGTGCTCATTCGGATGGCCGGACAGAACCAAAATGAGCTGCCCGTTCCTCCCGGAAAGGGCATATACTCATAGATGATGCTGGTCGGCGTTCCCGTCAAATAGCTGACTCTATTCGACTCATAGCTTGCCAAAGGTTTCCCCCCCCAATAAGGGGGCAGCAGATTAAACCATGCGGTTGGGTCCAGGGCCGATCCATATGGGTCAGTTCCCTCATAATCCTCGCTATCCCCCATCCCATCAGTCGGCAGGGTGTCACTGTTATCACCGGCGTACATCTGCTCGGCAAGCCCCCACTGTTTGAGGTTGGTGATACAACCGGTTTTCTGGGCCGCCAGTTTGGCGTTCGCTAATACGGGAAGGAGCAATGCCGCCAGGATGGCAATGATGGCGATCACCACCAGCAGCTCAATCAACGTAAAAGCACGCGTTCTCATTTAAATCCTTGCGGCATTTTAGCCCAAAGACTGCCGGACGCAAGTTAAAACGCGCGCGGCCGTTTCAAGTTCGGCCTACGGGCTGGTGATCGCATAAAACTTCGCCGTGTTGGTGGGGCCGACATCGGTGTAGGTTCCGTTTGCCGTGCTGAACCAAAGCCCCGAAGCCAGCGGGGTAAATGGCTGATCCAGGTTGGTCGTGCTCAGGACGCTATAGGTATAAGTGTAAGGCACGGCCGTCCAGTTCAGGGTGAACTTGGTCCCGCCACTCTCGGATAGCGTCCCCCCTAACGTTACTGCCGCCGGAGGCGTTGACACCAAATTGGTATAAACGGTGAACTCAATGCCAACAGTTGTATCGTCCTGGATCAGCGGACCAGCGATGCTGTAGGCAAACTGCGGCATCTTTTGTCCTGTGACATAATTTGTATCCTGGTCGCTCAGGTAAACCGTATAGGTCTGCCCGGAGGTATTTGTGACAATGTAGTCTGTTCCGGAGGCAAACACCGCTCTAGGCGTGTAGGCCTCGAAATAGAGGTCGGTCAGCACCACCACAGATCCTTCGACATTGGTGGCCAGGCTGGCGGAGAGTGGGGCCGGGTTATTCCCCCAAGGCAGGAGGATCGGCGCCGGCAGCGGACTGTTGTGACTCAGGATGGTATTAACGTAATCCGCAGCGCCTTCAGTCACGTCCAGTTCGTAATTGTCCACGTAAGAGGAGAGAGTCCCGGTGGCCGTCACCACATCTCCCAATTGCGGGCGGAAGTCCGAGCCATCCGTGACAAAGAGGTTGATGCCGCCCGTGCTGTCTTGCAAGTAACACGAGGAGGTGTCGCCGGAGGTCAGGTTGGTGGCGGTCGTGACAACTCCTGTCACAGTATAAAGAGTGGTCATGTTTGCGGGCTGGTAGGTCGTGGGATTCAGCAAACTTCTCAGGTAGGCGATGGTTGTTGACACGGGTCCATTGACAGTCAAAACCGCGTTGCTGCTGGCTGTGGTCAATCCCGTGCCGCCGGTTGCGATCACGTAATAAATGCCCGATTGATTGGTGGAAAGACCGGTCAGTGTCAGGCTTGGGGACGTGTCCCCGCTCAACGCCACACCGTTGGTGTACCACTGATAGGTAATCGGCCCGGTCCCGGTGGCCAGGGAGGTGAAGGTCACGCTGGCGCCTTCCGAGGCGGTGGTGCTGGCGGCCGGTTGCACGGTGAACACCGGCGCCGTTGGCGTGGTGTTCACCAAAACAATGGCGTTGGAGCTTTGCACCGCGCCGCCGACCGCTCCTTTCACAGTCACGTAATAAGTGCCGCTGTTGGTGGCGACCAGGGAGTTGAGGGTCAGGGTGGGCGTGGCGGAACCCGTGACGGAGCCGCCATCGGTCAATGCCGTGCCGTTCTGATACCAAGCGTAGGTCAGACCAGAACCCGCTAGGCCAATACCCGAGGCGGCGACTTCCATTACGTAGGGATTCCCCACGTAATTTGTGGTTCCAGCCGGCTGCAAGCCGATCACAGGATTGGAGGCGGTGATGCCCCCGGTCACCACGCCATAGCCGGAGCCGGCGCCATTCCAGTCAAAGGAAACCTGCAGATTGTCCATTTGCATAATGCCCTCGCCCTCGCGCTGCCGGAGTCCGAAGGCGGCCATCGGCAATTTCGGAGTGAAAGTGTCTGTCGCGGGACCGGAACTGACCCCGCCCGGGCTGGTGGCCGTTACGTCGCTCAAGGACGCCGGGTTGATGGCCATTCCTGAATAGAGGTTGTTCAGGTCCAGGAAGAAAACCACATGATAATCAATGCCGGGAGCCAAGTCCAAAGGAACGACCGCGTTGGGACCCGTGGTGATCGTGCCGGCAGAATCGTTTTGACCATCGGCGATGCCCAGGCGGTAAGTGCCCGGGAAGGCGGCGGCAGGCATCCCCGGGGTGAAACCCGCTTGATTGGTGGTCAAAGCGAATATTCTTCCATAGAAACCGAAGTTGGTGTCTTCCAGATTGGCGAAATATGTCCCCCCCGCATTGGTCGGCAGCGTGGACAAATCGAGAATGAAACTCGCCCACACCACCGTGTTGCTCACGGGCTGCGAGTAAAGGCTTTGCGCGTCGGTGGTGAAGTTGGTTTGCGCGATCTGAACCCGGCCATTGATCACCAGTTCGGGATTGCTGCCGTTGATATCCGTCCACGGAGAGCCGGGATCGCCGAAGAGATTGCCGTTGGCGTAGCTGAAAGTGTCATTGAGCAAGAACGGCGTGAAGGATACCACCGTCGTCGCGCTGGTGATTGAATTGCCCAGACTATTCGAGACGATGACAGAGTAAGTCGCCGCCATCGTGGTGCCGCCGTTGGTGATACTCAACAAACTGCTCTGGGCGCCGGCAATGGCCAGGCCGTTGGAAAGCCATTGATAGATCAGAGGGGGCGCGCCTGCCGCCGTCACGGACAGGCTGTTTGAAGTGCCCGGCAGGTTGGTCCAGCCCACCGGCTGCGCGAGGATCACCGGATCAATCACCGTCAGCGTCGCTGAATCATTGGCGGCAGCGACTCCGAAAGTGTTGCTGGCAATCACCGTGTAGGTGCCATTGTAGGTGGCGTAAGCCGGGCTGATTGTCAAATTGGCCGTGCTCGAACCGCTCACCGATCCGCCGTCGGAAAGCTGCGCCCCGTTCAATTTCCAAATGAAGGTCAGCGAGGTGCCGACGGCCGAGACATTGAAAGTTGCCGCCGAACCCGCGTTCACGGTCTGGCTGGACGGGGAAGTGATGCTCACATTCAGCGGAGCGCCAGGCGGCTGGACGGTCAACAGCGCGCCGCTGCTGGTGGCTGAGCCATAGTTGTTGGTCACGACGACCGAGACTACGGTTCCGTTTTGTGAGGTGGTCACGGCGGACAGGGTGAGAGAGGAAGCGGTGGCTCCGGAAACCGCGACGCCGTTAGTGTACCATTGATAGCCCAGAAGAGGCGTGCCGCTGGCGCCGATCGTGAAGGTCACGTTTCCGCCTGCGTCCTGGGTGAAGGGCGCCGGCTCATTGGTAATCGTTGGCGGGACCCCGGGAACGAACCGCACGCCGCGGAAGTAATTGCTGCCCGTACTGGAGGAGGTGGCTGTCGCCAGCACCGAAAATGTTGCGCTGGCGCCGGTATCTACGATGCTGATCAAGCGGTTGCCCGCCGTCTCCGAAGTCGTCGCATAAATTACGGGCGGACTCTGCGTGAAATCAGCAGTCACGCCGCCCGCGTTGGTGGCAGAGCCGGTTCCGCCCACGCGGATCACGTAATTGGAAACCCAGGTTCCGGCGTTATTGGTATATTTGATGATGCCGCCCAGATTGCCGTCGGCGATGTAGCAAGTGGTGTTTCCAGGATCAAACACAAAATCATACGGGCCGCTGCCGGATCCGGGTTGCACGATGGTATTGACCGGCGCGTTGGTCGGCAGGCCGGTCGGAGGTGTTGACGAACCGGTTCCGGTGATGGCCCAAATTCCATGAGTCACTGAGCCGGTGCCGACGTATAGCGTGTTATTATAAATATTCAGAACGCGCTCGTTGCCCGTGCCGGTGTATCCGACCCTTACGTTGACACCCGTCGAGCCGGGCGGCCCGACATAAACCACCCCGGAAGAATTGGCGTAGGTTGTGGCCGACATGTTCGCGTTGCTGCTGCCTCCGCCGCCGGTAACCCAGAAGTTGTTCGTCCCGTCAAAGACCGCCCCGCGGATATTGTAAGTGCTCAAAACATTGGTGTTGGCGATGGGCATGGCGTAGTTGCCGTAGCCATCAATCGTCACCACCGCGCGCGGGACATTGGTTGATATGGATAGAGCAAGCTCGCCACTCACAGGCGGGGCGGCATTGTAGCCGCCCAGCACCAAGTACTGGCCATTGGCCGTAAGCGTCATATATCCTTCCGTGGCCGAACCATCCAATGTAAACGCATTGGGGCCAGTCGAGGGGAGCGGCAACGTGCTCACGGGGGCGGTCTGCCCGGCGTTGGTGGTAAATTGGAGAATGCTCACCGTGTTTCCCGTGTCTGTTGAACTGATATCCTGCCCCCCGCCACCCACGGAGACGACCGCAAGGTTGCCGGGAATGAAGTAATTGGGGTTGACCGTCAAGGTCGCATTGGAACTGGTGGCCATCCCGTACGCATTGGTCACCACCACATTTACCACTATTCCATTCTCGAATGTCGTCACGTTGTTCAGAGTGAGGGAGGTGCTGGTGGCCCCGCTGACCGCGCCGCCATTGGTGTACCACTGATAGCCCAGCGTGGGCGTTCCTAGGCTCGTAACCGAGAATGTGGCCGATCCATCCGCGCTCGTCACCACGCCGGTTGGCTGGCTGCTGATCAGGGGAGCCGAGCCTGGCACAAACCGCACGCCGCGGAAGGTGTTGGTGGCGCCACCGGTGCCGGTGACAAGGAGGTTTGACGCCAGGTTGATGACAGCGGGGGCGGAGTTGGAATCTTGAAACATCACCAGGCGGTTGGTGAGGCTCTCATCAGTGGTCGCATAAACCACGGGAGGAGTTTGCGTGAAATCGGCGGTCACGCTGATGGCGCGCGAACTGCCGGACGCGGTACTATAGCCCGCATTGGTCAGGATAATGGTATAGTTGGACACCCACCCATTGGCACTGTTGGTGAACTTGACGATCCCGGCAGTGGAGTCTGCAATGTAGGCAATGGTGCCTGCCGGATTGATTACAAGATCATAAGGCGTGTCTGTGGCCTCCGGTCCAGTCGGGAGGACATCGGTGAAACCGGTGGCGGCGGTGGGAAGCGCGCCGGAAATATTCGCCAGCATAAATCCGCCGGATTGAGGAGAAACAGTCGCACTGGCGGGGTAGCCGGACGCATAAAGCGTGTTATTGTAAATATTAAGGCAGCGCCCGCTTCCAAAAAGTCCCGGCGTCACCGCGACCGTGGCGGGCGTTTGCGCGGTTCCCACATACACCACACCTGACAGGCTGGGGGCGGTGGCGGCGCTGCCGAGCGTCCAGAAATTGGTCCCGTCGGACGCCGCGCTTGTGATGGTGTAAGTGCTGTAAATGTTGGTATTCACGATGGGCAGCGCATAATTGCCGTAGCCATCTATGGTGGCTACGGCTCGAGGAACATTCGTCGCGAAGGAAAAGGCGACGTTTTCCACAAGACCGTTTGAGGTAAAAGGCGCGCTGGTGTTAAACCCTGCGATCACCAGATGTTTGCCATCCGGGGTGAGAGTCAGCAAACCTCCGTAGTTGTAGCCGCTCAGAATGAGGGCATTGGCCCCATTGGTGGGCAGCCCAAGCGAATTCACCAGGATCCCGTTGGTTGTGTATTGATCAATCCAGATCGGGTTGCCACTGCCGCTGCTGACGACGTCTTGGTTGGTGCCGCCGACCCTCACGACTGCCAGGTTGCCAGCGCTAAAATACTGCGCCTGTGCGGAGAGGAGCGATGCCATCAGAGCGAGAGACGGGATGAGTAGTTTTTTCATGGAGTGTGTTTGTTTTGAATTGCGTTTAAGGGGCTGATTAACATGACCTTACATCATGCAAAGTGTCGCATTGCCAATGCCCAAAGCAGGGCGCAAAGATTTTAATACTTATTGTCTATAAGACCACAAACCCAGCGCGTCTGGCCGCTGGGGGCGGGAATTCTTTTGCGTTTTAATTCCTCACGAATCTGACTGGCGTCAATCCTACTTGCACTGGCGCTGCATGTCCATGACAGAATGGTTACATGATCGTTACGACTGAGTGCGGAATTGTTACAGTTTTGACACATATTGCTCATACATATTTTGCCCAAGGGATTGCCAAATTCAGCTACACCGGGCCAACCCGGGCCTCACAGTTTCGGGATATCGTCGCATAGTTGTGGCGCTGCTGTAACAGCAACGCCATTTTCTCTCCCGATCAGGACGGCATGAATATCAGTTTTCTGCAATCAGAAAGTCCGGGACGAGAGGCAGAGGCGCAGGGCATCGAACAAACATCTCTCCGAACTGATTTCGCCGGATGCGGAGGATCTGCCAACTTGAGGTCAGGATCCTTCGCGCAGATTCCTACGGCCCCTCTGTTTGCTCCCGGAATGGGTGTCCGCCTTCAAAGGCCTCAAGCAGGCGCCTGGCATTTGCCTCAAGATTTGTTTGGCCCCTCTTCCCGGCCAAATCCAGGCACTCGTGCGCGGCGCCAATGGCGTCCTTGAACCGGCCCGCCTCGGCATACGCCGCGGCCAAACTCAGAAGCCCGGCCGCTTGCTGCCTTCCCGCCAGCGCGCAAGCTCTTTCCGCCATGGACACCGCTTGCGCCCCGTTGCGCAACTCGGCATCAGGAGCGGTGGACGCCATCCACGCCAGTTGCTCAAGGGCCTCCACAAAGTCCGGCCTCAGCAACAGCGCTTTGGCGTACTGGCCCATCGCTTCCCGCCTCCGGCCCTGATGCGCCAGAGCCAATCCATATTGGTACTGCACGTTGGGATTGCCTGGCTGGGCCGCCGCAATCCCTGGCAAAATGTCCAAGGCCTCCTTCCATTGCCGCTGTTGAATCTGGACCGCGGCCAGATTGCATTCTGTTTCCACATCGCCGGGCTTGAGCCGCAACGCTTCCCGCAATTGCCTTGTGCTCTCAGCCAGTTCTCCCTTCTGTAGATACAGAATCCCAAGGTTGTTGTGGGCTTCGGCCAGATTCGGATCGCATTGCAGCGCGGCGGAGTAATGCCGGATGCTTTCCTCCAGCCGGCCCTCGCTTTGCAGCACGCGGGCCAGATCATTGTGCGCCACGGCGGACTGCGGGTTGATTTTTAAAACAGCCTCGTAATGGGCGGCGGCCTCATCGTATTTCTTCTCCCTGGCCAGCAGCAGTCCGAGAAAGATGTGCGCCTGTTGAAAGAATGGATTCAATCGCAGCGCCGTCATGTACTCCGGCACTGCCTGATCCATTTTCCCCTCCTGCTCCAGCGCCCGCGCCATGAAAAAGTGCGCTTCGGGATAATTCGCTTTTTCGCGCAACGCCTCCCGATAAAGCTCCATCGCCCCGTCCAGATCGCCCTCGCCCGCCCGGACGCTCCCCAGCAGCGTGACGGCCAGATAATTGTCCTGCGTCACCTGCCGGGCGCGCTCGAAAACAGCCCGGGTATCCTTCCAATAGGAGATTTGAACCAAAGTCGCCGCCAACATCGCCGTTCCCAGGACCGGCGCCAAAAGCTTGACCCGCGGATAACGCAATGCCAGTTCTGCCCCGCCCCAAACGACGATCAGGAACAGCCCGATGGCAGGCAAATAGGTGTAGCGGTCCGCCAGAGCCTGCCTGCCGACCTGGATCAGGCCGATCACGGGCGCCAGCATCCCGACAAACCAAAACCATCCCACGGCCACATACGGCCTCCGCCTCCACTGGGCCATGGCCAGTGCGGAAATCGCGGCCAACACACAGCCGCCCCCGACCATCATGGCCGCTTTTTCATGGAGCGGATACGGATAGAATATGGCAAGGTGATGAGGGTATATCAGCATCACCATGTAATCCAGATAGGAAACCAAAACATGGCCAAGCCGATGCCAGATGGGAAGTTCCTGCGCAGAGGCAATGGCGTTGCTTCGCTTCTGCGCCCAAATCGCCAGCGCGCAGCATGCCGCGCTCAACGCCAGATAGGGAACCTTTTCCGCCAGCAACCGCCCCAGCGGCTGTCGGGGGAATGCCGGGGCACCGGAGTTTCCAATGGCGGGCTGGCTCCCGAAGGCCATGGTCCATCTTCCAAGGGGCCAGTAATCCAGCAGCAGCAACACACACGGCAGAGTCACCACCATGGATTTGGCCATTAAGGCCAGCGCAAAAAGCGCCAGCGACAACCCGTATCGCCCCACGCCGGGCCTGGCGGCGTGCCAGACATAGGCCCACATGGAGAGCATCCCAAAAAACGCGCTCAGCACGTCCTTGCGCTCGGCGATCCAGGCGACTGATTCGACATGTGCCGGATGCCACGCAAACAACGCCGCCACCAAACCGCTTCGCCAGACCGCGCCCGTCATTCGTCGCAGCAGCAGAAAAAGCAGCACCGCGTTGGCCGTATGCAGGAGCACGTTGCTCAGATGATGCCCCCCGGCGTTCATGCCGGACAATTGCACATCCAGCATGTGCGAAATCCAAGTCACCGGCAGCCAGTTGCCCGTGGTGCTGCTCTGGAAAGCCCACACCACACTGTGGAGATTCAGGCCGGACCGGACATAAGGATTTTCGGTGACATAAGCTTGATCGTCAAAATCCAGAAAATCGTAATGGCACAAAGGCGAAAACAACGCCAGGGTGATGGCGGCCAAGGCCAGGCCAATCCACCGCCAGCGGGGCGCTTGGGGTTTTTCCTTCATGCTTCTCTCCCTGGCGGGCAATGGCACTCCAGCCGGCGGCTCGTCCGACGCTTGCGCCTTAATCATCGTCGTCCGCCTTCGGGTGGTCAAAGACAAACGCCGCATGGACGGGCGCGGGCATGGCGGCTCCGGCCCCGCGCACCGACCGCCATATGATTTCGTTCAGGCTCATCTCATCCGTCGCGTCCTCCCGGCTGAAATCCATCTTCTCGGAAGCGCCGCTGCCCCAGCTCAGCGCGGTGTTGCGCTCCTCCAAACTCACCCGTGCCGGCAGCGCCTCGTAAGGCCGCAGGTCCGGCGCCGCCTGGAACGCCCCAAACATCGGCATGGCGGCGGCGTCGAATTGGGTCATCGGTTGGAGGCCCAGGATCAGTTCCATGGTCCGCAACATGCTGCTGGTCGAATACATCGTGGAATCCACCGCCCCGCGCCGCGTGTAAGGGCTGATGATGAACGCCGGGCTGCGATGCGCATCCACATGGTCCGGCCCGTTTTGCGCATCGTCTTCCAGGACAAAGATCGCCGTCCGCGGCCAGAATTTGGAATGGCTCACTGCCTCCACCACCCGGCCCAGCGCCAGATCATTGTCCGCCATGTAAGACGTCGGCGTCCGCGCCCCAGCCCGGGCGCCCTCGGTATGGTCGTTGGGCAATTTGACGATTTGCAGCCGCGGCATCTCTCCTTCCGTTTCAAAACGCTTCAGTTCGGCGATGAACCGGTCCGCCCGCTTTTGGTCCGGATACTCCAAATCAAAGACATGATACTCCGGATCGAAATGCCCCTGCAGCGCCGCCAATTTCGTCCAATTCGGTTCCCCGGCCTTCTTGCCGGCCATCACAAATTCACCGTAGCTGCGGTAGGTCACCCCGGCCGCCCGCGCGCGGTCCCAAAGATACCCGTTGGCCGGCGCCGCAATCGGAAAGTTCCCCTCCGATGGATAAGGATATTTTTTGCCGGAGTTGTGCCCGTAGTTCAGCGGCCAGGTCTTCTCCACAAAATCGCTGGCGTAGGCACCCATGGACCATTCGTGCCCGTCGGCGCTGACCTCTGCGTCCACATAGAAATTGTCCAGCAGCACAAAATCGCCCGCCAGCTTGTGGTGGTTGGGGGTCACCTGCTCGGGAAAGAGGCATAGTCGCGGGTCGCCGTTGCCTTGGGGCAGGTCTCCCAGAAACTGGTCATAGGTCCGGTTTTCCTTGATGATGTAGATGCAATACCGGATGGGGCTGGCCCCGCCCGGCTGGCCGGGCACCGGACTCTCCGCGGGCCTTGCGTCAGGAGCCTCGCCTGATCGGGGCGAGCATTGGTAACTCTGGGTGGTGTAAGCGGCCAATTCCTGGTGCCAGTCCCCGCTCCTGGGCAGGTCTATGATGCTCAGCGCGCCGGGGAACAATTCGGTGATGATCTGGGTGGCGGCATCCTCTCGTTTGCCCGGCTGCGGTCCTTTGGGATTGGCCAGTGAACTCAGCCCCTTGCCGTTGGCCACGAGCAAATGCCGGCCGTCCGGCGTCACTCGCACCGATGTCGGATACCAGCCCACCGGGATAAAACCCAGGGCGCGGGAATGGCCGGTTCGGCTGACATCAAACACCGCCACATTGTTGTTGCAGGCATTGGCCACGAACAGCTTCTGGTCGTCCGGCGACAGCGCCAAACTGTTGGGGGTGGAACCTGGCAGGGAGGCGGGGGAAAGCGAGGCATCCAGGGTTTCGGCGGCATGACCGCTGGACGTGTCAATCACTGTCACCGTGTTCCGGTTGGCGTTGGCCACGAAAAGCCGGCGGCCGGATTTGGTGAGCGCCATTTCATTGGGATGTTCCTCCGTCGCCCATCGCCCCACGATTTCACGTGATTTTAAATCCACCACCGCCACGCAGGATTGCGCCCACAGACTCACGTAGAGACGGCGGCGCTTGGAATCCACCACGCAGGCATAAGGAAAAGGCGCGTCCGGCGCGGTGGCATCCAGCGCGGCTTCCGCTCGTTTGCTTAGCATCCGCTCCTCCTCCGTCTCCGCCGGCTTGCCGGCGTCCAACAGTTTGTCTGAACCTCCAGACGGCGGCGTGAATAAAATATCGGCTTTGTGGGTTCGACCCGATAAATCCACTTCCGAAACGGATTGGCCCCACACGTTGGCCACAAAAAGTTCGCCTCCATCCTGGGACACCGCCAAGCCGCAGGGAATCCCGCGTTCGCGCGGGTCCCGCACTCGGATGTCCGGTTCAACGGTCAGCTTGCCTTCCTTAAAATCAAAAACATGCACAACCTCCTCCCCGGCCCCGCTGCAATAAAGTGTGCGGCCATCTGGCGAGAACGCCATGCCGTAGAACGACTCTCCCACCGGCACCCGCCATACGACTTTCTCCCCGTTCAAATCCACCACCACAATCTCATGCTGCCCATGTCCGCAATGCAACACCGCCGCGAACCGCCCGGCCGGATGCAACGCGATGTTCACCGGAAAATCGCCCAATTCAATTTGCCGCCCCGCCGGCCGCAGGGACCATTGGTTGGGAAGAAGAATCGAGCCATCTGGCCGGTAACCAGGCAAATCAACGGCCAACGCCGCAGTGGTCATGCCAGCCGCCAGCAAAAGTCTGCCGGCCCATCGCGCGAAGATACTCCTGCGCCGGCGCCTGGGGCACGGCCAAACCACCGCCAACCGCCGAGGCGGACTCTGGGTGCGGACGACCCTGGCCGCTGCATTCGCCCTGCCGTGCAAGCGCCTGACCCGCACAAACGCCAGCGCCGGCGCGGACATCATGCAAAAAAGTGGAATCGCCACCAGCAAGCCAGACAAATGTTCCATCGCATCCATTAAAGCCGATTGCGCAAAGGTTGACCACTGCCGCAGTGTGACAATTTGGTGACGACCAATCCCTTTGGCGGATTAACGGAAGCGAGAACGGCGAAAACAGCCACTGGCAGGACGGCGTTTGATTTCATGCGAGCCAGATATGCGGATGAAGAACCAGACCCGCAAGAGAAAACACAAACAACCCGGCGCGCCAAACGCGCATGCATTCTCGAATCAACTTGCCGTTGAGTTTTATTCTGCCATAATCATTTCCATTGCTGACGTATTGAAGCAAATGCGGCACTCGCGGAAATGAGCGCCACCTGCCATTTATGGAGAGGTGTTCGTCTCGTTTCCGGTCCCGTTGCGGCGCATCTTGTGTCGGATTGATGGGCCAAAGTTACGGGATGCAAAGCAAAAGTTGAGGGAAAGTGGTTTGGTGCAAGTTTTTTGTAATCAACAATGCCCGCGTGGCGGAATTGGCAGACGCGCTAGATTCAGGTTCTAGTGAGTAACATCGTACAGGTTCAAGTCCTGTCGCGGGCACCAAACCAGCCGGCAAATCGCCCTACTGAAGACAAAGAAAGAGACGTTGATGGGTTCGAACATCAGACTGGCCACCGCGGCGGATGCGCCGCTTTGGCTTGACTTGGCCAAGGCCGCCCTTGGCGATCAATATCCCGCCGATCCGGTTTATAATTTGCCCTGGATCGCGGGCCAGCTTGACCCCGCCTCCGGCCATGAAACCTGGGTGGCCGAGATGGATGGCTCCCTGGCCGCGAGCGTCACCTTTCTCAGCCCGGAAGGTGAAAAGACCAATCCTATTGCCAATCTGGGCCGGATGCTCTTCCGTCCGGGCAGCCTCTCCGATGGTTCGGCCCAGGCCCTGGTGCAATCGGTCAACCAACTCGCCGACCAGCGTGGAGAAATGGTCATCAGCCGCATTGCCGCCACGGAAAACTTCCAGCAGATTCTCTTTGAAAACGCCGGATATATTTGCGTGGGTTATCAACCCCTCAAACATCTCCTGCAAAAGCGGACCGGGATGCTTTTCTACGTTCGGGGAGCCGCGGCGGTGCTGGTCACCCGCCTGCCTCTTTCCGAATCCCTGCCCCACGTCGCCGAATTGGCCGCCGCCGCGTTTGAAAACCTCCAAATCTCCAACCCCCTGGTCGCGCGCGACGGCGCCAGCGGATACCCGTTGCAGAACGAACTCCAAGTACACGATGCCTCGGTGGAAGATTACCAACTGTGGCGCCTTCAGGCCCAATCCTCCAATCCAGCCCAAGAGCTTTCGGGCCACTTCAACATGGGCTCCGGGCACTTGCGCCTGCCCCTTTCCCAACCCCCCCGCGCCTTCCTGGGGCAGAAGGAGGAGAAGATTGTGGCCGGCCTGACGTTCAATTTCGACGACGCCGACCGTTGCGTGCGGCTGACCGACTCATTTTCTTGCGATGACATCTCCATGGGCGCCCTTTTTGCGCACGCGGTCAAAGTTGCGCAGGAACAACTGGGCGCCGTCTATGTGGAAACGGACATCCTGGCCACGGCGCCCCGCCTCCTCAAATCCGCCGAGCAACTGGGCTTCGTGCCGGTGGCGTATCTTCCCGCCTTTTATTGCCGTGCCGGGATGTATGCGGACGTGGTCAAGATGGTGAAGTTGAACCTGCCCTATTCGCTGGACACGGCCGATTTCACCGCGCACGCCACGACGACCGTGCGGATCATAGACCGGAATTTTGAGGATATGAAAATCGGGATGGCGATCATTAATTTGCTCCGGCCCTTGTCCATGTTTGGCGGTCTGGGCGACGGCGAGTTGCGCAAGATTGCGCGTCTGTTCGTGCAGAAGCTCTTTCGCGCCGGCGAATTCGTCTTCGCCAAGGGGGATTCGAGCCTCGAGGCCTACATCGTTTTGCGCGGAAAGATCAACATCCAACTGGAGCGCGACGGCCCGCCTATCGCCCAGCTCTCCGACGGCAAGATTTTTGGGGAACTGGCTTTTCTGGACGGTTCCCCCCGCAACGCCTTTGCCGCCGCCGCGCAGCCGAGCATCCTGTTAGTGGTGCAACGCTCCGCTTTCACCGACCTGGCCCGGCGCGAGCCAAACCTGGGGATGGTGGTGATGCGCAACATCGCCATGGATCTGGCCGCCAAACTGCGGAACGTCAACGCCACCCTTTCCGCCGGCCCAAAAACCGGGTAGCGCCGGTCTTGCCGGCAAAATCCGGCCTTCATTTCCCCGGGAGAGCGCTTTCACCACGGCGGGATTGCTCTTTAACTTCAAAGCTTGCGCTTTATACTCCAGGCACATGGGCTTGTGGCCAACGACATTTGAAGGTCTCCTTGCCACAGTGCGCGGCTTCCTGCGCCGCCACTGGCAAAAGGCGCTGCAAGTGAGGGAGAAACTGGTGATCAGCGAGGAGGCTTTTCACCTTTTGCTGGCCGGCGGCGTGGGGGTCATTGGCGCCCTGGTCAACCTGTTTTTTTATTCCACTGTCGAGGGCCTGCAAGGCGTCCTCTCCCGTCATCAGGGCCGCAACATCACCGATGTGGTCGCCGCGATGGACCTGCACACGCGGGTGTTGATGCCCGCCCTGGGCGGGCTGGTGGCGGGGCTGGTTTTGTATTGGGGCTTCCGTTTCGCCGGGAAGTACCGAACCACCAATCTGCTGGAAGTGGTGGTGGCCGGGGATGGGCGTCTGCCTTTTCGGGTGGGCGTCATCCGCGCCATTTCCTCGCTCATCAGCATCAGCACCGGGGCTTCCATTGGCCGGGAAGGAGGCATCACCCAACTGTCCGCCACCACCGCATCCACCTGGGGGCAATTGGCCCGCTGGCAACCGTATCGCCTGCGGCTCATGGTCGCCTGCGGCGCGGCGGCGGGCATGGCCGCGGCCTACAACGCCCCCATCACCGGCGCGGTGTTCGCCGCGCATATCGTGCTGGGAAATTTTTCGATGAATTTGTTCGCGCCGCTGCTTTTTTCCTCGGTGGTGGCCACGATGTTGTCGCGCAGTTTCTTCGGGGTGCGGCTTTGGTATGAGGCGCCTGCTTACGACTTCAAGAGTATTGCGCAATTGCCGTGGTTCGTGGTGCTGGGCTTTTTGGCCGGCGTCCTGGGCGCAGTTTTTCTCCGGCTGCTGCGCGGCAGCGAGGGGTTTTTCAAGCGAGTCGGGCATTTGCCCTTGCGCATGACCATAGGCGGCCTGCTGGTGGGAATAATGGCCATCGCGTACCCGGAGGTCTGGGGCAACGGCTACTCGATCGCCAACCGGATCATCCAGGAACCGCCCGGCGAAAAAGTCCTGGCGGGAATTTTTCTGGCGAAATTGCTGGCCACGGTCATCACGGTGGGGTGCGGGGCGGTGGGCGGGGTGATCACGCCGACTTTGTTCCTTGGGGCGGGGCTGGGGAGCTTGCTGGGGAAGGCCTTGCAGCACTTTGGCCTGGCGCCGCCGGGTTTGCCGATGGGCGCATTCGCGTTGGTGGGAATGGGCAGCGTCTTCGCGGCGACGACCCGCTCGCCACTCCTGGCGATGGTGATGATACTGGAAATCTCGCTCAATTATTCACTCATGCCCGCGCTGATGCTCGGCTGCGCCATCTCCACCATTGTCTCGCGCCGGCTCCATCCCAATTCCATTTATACCGAGCCGTTGCGGCTGCGCGGCCTGGAGGTGGAAAGTTCCCGGCTGGGCGCGGCCATCGAACAAACCGTCGGGGACTTGATGCGCGCGCCGGTGGCGGCGTTGCGCGAGAACACGCCGCTGCCGGAGATCGCCGGGCGTTTCCTGGGCAGCTCGAATAATTTTCTCCCGGTGGTGGACGCCCGGCGGCGCCTGGTGGGCATGGTGGCGCTGCAGGATTTGAAGGAGCACCTGGGCGCCGGCCATGAACTCAGCGCGGTGATCGCCGCCGATGTGATGCGCCCGGTGCCGCCCCGCTTGACGCCGGGCCAGAAACTGCTCGACGCGCTGCCGGTGTTGCTGGCCAGCGAGCAGCGGAACGTCCCGGTTGTCAATAATTTTGATGAGGACTGCCTGATCGGTTCGGCCCCCCGCGCCGAGGCGCTGGCGCTGCTCTCCGAGGCCATCGCCGCGGGCACGACCACGACCTCGTCCACCGAAATCATTGCCACACGAACGCCACCGCGCCCAGCGCCGCCGCCAGGAACCAAATGAGCAGCACCGCCTGCGTCCGGCTCCAACCCCGACGCTCCAGGCGGTGCGAGAGATGATTGGTGTCGCCGACATAAAACGGCCGGCCCGCCCGCCAGCGCAGCAACACGACCCAGGCCAGGTCGGCCAGCGGAACGGCCAGCACCAGCAACGGGGTGAGAACGGCCAGTTTTTGCGGATGCCTGACGGTGTAAAAGTGCGGCAAGATCGCCAGCACCGCCAGCAGGTAGCCCACCAAATGACTGCCGGCATCGCCCAGGTAAGAACTGGCCTTGGGGAAATTATACGGAAGAAAACCGGCCAGCGCCCCGGTGATGAGAAAGGCGGCGGCGGCCACCAGATATTGGCCGTTGATGGCGGTGATGACCCCGAAATACCAGGCGCCAATGATTCCCAGCCCGACGCACAGCCCGTTCATGTTGTCCATGAAATTGAACGCATTGACCACTGTCAATATCCACAGCACCGTGATGGAGTAGTGGAAGGCCAGGCTGGGCACAAACAAAGTAACGCGCACGCCGGCGGAGGCGACCATCAGGGCGACCAAGAGCTGGCCGCTGAATTTCAGCTCCGGGCGCAGCTCAAACTTGTCGTCCAAGAAACCAATCAGCAACATTCCCAGCGCGCCGGCCATGATCGCGGCAATCTGGAGCGCCTCCTTGTCCAGGCCGTGTTCCAGAAGCCGGGCGGCGTTGGAACCGAACAGCCAGCGGGACAGCCCGCCCCGCGCCAGAGCCGCCAGCGCCCCGGCCAGCAGCGGCAGCAGCAGGCCGGTCATCACGGCCAATCCCCCCGCCAGGGGCACCGGCGCGGACTGGAGCTTGCGCTCGCCCGGTTCGTCCATGACCCCGGCGCGGCGGCACCAAGCGCGCCACCACGGCAGCGAGACGGCCGTCGTCAATCCCGCGCCAAAAAGGGCGAGAGCAAAGATGTTGTAGGGAAAAGGCATGAATGGCCGGGATTATCAATTGTCATCTCTCAAGAAATACCTTGATTAGCCTTGATTAGCCTTGATTGGCACGGTTGGCGGCGGCTGGGTGATTTGGTCTGGATTCTCCAATCATAAGCACCTTGCTAAGGATTTGCATTTTTTGGTGTCAAAGCTCATAAGGAATGTTGTTTTGGCTTAATTTGGCTTAATTGACGCCCACGGTGGGGGTCTTGGCGCGGCTGAGGCCGCAACCACAGCGGTGGGTCTGAATTGAGAATTTGTCATTCGCCATTCAGCAAGACGATTCGGAAAACTTTGCCGAGAATGCGCAAATTTCGTGGATAGCACGGCAGCGCCGCAACGCTGCAACCAAAGGAATTCAACCCCGGATTGCGGATACACGGATAAAGAAGACTTTTCAACGCAAAGACGCAAAGACGCAATGACACGCGACAAGGCTTGGTTTGATACGGGTGGTTTCAATGTTTGGATTCTGCGCAAGAGTTTTTAAAGCGATTGAATCACAGATTTGGGAAAATGTCATTCCCACGGTGGTAACGATTTGCGTTCTGTGGTTTTTGCTGGAAGCGGCTGCTGGGGAAGCTCTTGCGATTGAAAACTGAATTCTTGAAGTTGGCATTTTGAAAAATAGTTTTGGGCAAACGGCTGAAAAGCTGCCAAATGGCGTAAAAAATGGCTCGGATTCCAAGAAGATGCGGTTGATTCGCAGCGTTGTAAACGCAATTGCTTCTGTCGCCGCCAGATGCGAGCGGGGAGTCCAGAAACCTTGAACGTGAGGAAACGGAGCAAACAGAGGTTTTTCTTTCTGTTCTCTGTTGTCTCGGAGACGCCCGGACCATTGCACGCGCCAAGCGCGCCAACGGCAGCAAACCCCGCATCCCGTGGGCGCAGGTAAAAAAAGAATTGCAGTTGGATTGATGGAGAAGGATATCGGTTGTGGCATCCGACAAAGCAAACATTGAGCAGTTCGACGGTTGTCGCCGCGATGGTGGCCGGTGGCCGGATGGAGCGGCTGCCTGCGTTGCTCGGTTCGGCGCCCAGGCTTCGGCAGGCTGGCGCAAGGCGGCTGTTCCCTTGGCTGATTTGAGATCACGCGATCAAAAATGCGCGCCTCTGAGTACTTGGTGAGCCTGCTGCGCGGTGGCGGAAGAAAAGATAATATGCGATTATGCGGGACTGACCCGTTTCCCGTTCTTCCATAAAATAAGATGAGCTTCAATTAAAAGGTGCTTGAACTGAACGGCTGACTGCGAGGTTTCCGTGTTGCATGCAATTTTAGGATGAAAGCGGCCGGGTGGGAGCGGTGCCACCCGCCGCTGAACCGGGTTTTTTCGTGGCAGAGTTGAACTCCACCACCTGCCTCCGCGAACTCAAGCCTGAAACGTGGTGCGTTTGAGGACCGGGCCATGCCAGCCGACGGGCGGTTTGGCACAATGGCCGCCCCTCGCGGCGGCGGAGAGCGAGTGATGCCACGGTCTGATCGTTCCCCCTGCGCGACAGCGGAAAACAACATTGACACCGCAAAAGGGGCCTTCCCCCCTTGGCTTCAACTCCCTGGCGGTGATGGCGATCAATTCCATGTTGTGAAGGGCAAAGAGGGCGTCCTCCTTCGCATGGCCTACGGAGGACAGGCAATCAATGACACGACCAGCCACTTGTCGGGGCGGCCTGTCGCGCCGTAGCAGCCTGTTGAAATATCCCACCGAGCGCCGCGTGGGGGCACGCGGCCTACATGATTTCCTCGGGAATCACGGGTCATGCAGGCCCGGTGCCCTCACCGGGCGATTTTTTTCAACAGGCTGCCAGGGATGCTGACCCATTATTGAGCGATCCGCAAATGAGCGCACCCGCATTGACCTGCCACAATGCGGGTGCGCTCATTTTACAAACGACATTAGATTTGTCAATAAAAAGTTTTGGCAGAAAACGATTTTGCAGGAAGAAGTTTGGAGGGCATTAGAGCATTTGCAAAAATGATGTAGCGTTGCTGAAAAGATGGCGTCTGCTGGTGTGGACGCCAACGTCGCTACATAATTTATGGCAATGCTCTAGGCGCGAATTGACTAAAGTTAAGGGAGACCAACGAGAGGAAGGGGGCGTGGGGCGATACAACAGCAGCCGCAACAGGCAAATCAGGCCCTCGCATCCTGGCAGTCGTGTCTTGGGTAAAGTTTTATTTAAAGCGCTCCAGACAACACGGCGGGGGCCGGTGGGAAAGCGGCGCTGGCGCGCGCGCAGTCCAAGACCCGCCGGCATGCCGGACGCGCCGGGTGAAGGCGAAGCGTCGTGGCTATTTGGCATCGCTAAACGGCAGCGGGAAAACGAAATGATGGGCGCCTGGCTCCAAGGGGAGGGTGGTGACGGCGGCGTCCAGGGAAGCGACCGGATGGCCGGACTGGCGCACGGTTTCCGGCGGCACGGGAAGGGTCAGGTCGGCAGTCGTGTTGGGCGGGATGGTCGCATCGTAGAGCATAAGGCTGCCGCGGGTGTGCCAGTAGGAGGTGATCAGGCCATAGGGGGAGTCGAGGGAGGCTTTGACGAAGGAGAGCCGGGAAGTGAATTGGGGCCGCAAGGCGAAATGTTTGAAGCCGGGATGGGACTCGTCCAGATCGATTCCCGCTGCGCCCGAGTAGAACCACGCGCCCACGGAACCGAGGGAATAGTGGTTGAAGGAATTCATGGAGGAATCCTGAAAGCCGCGCCCGGGGGTCCAGCCATCCCACCGCTCCCAGATGGTGGTCGCCCCGTTTTTCACGGAGAAGAGCCACGACGGGTAGGTGTCTGTGAAGACCAGTTTCCAGGCCAGGTCCGGCCGGCCGATCTGTTGGAGGGTCGGGCAGATCAGGCCTACGCCCACAAAGCCGGTGGTCAGATGGCCGGTTTGCTCCACGTTTGCGGCCAGACGGGCGGCGACCACCGGGCGGAGGGCGCCGGGCAAAAGGTCAAAGCGCAGGGCGAGAATATCGGCGGTCTGGGTGTCGCCGCGCAGGGTGCCGTTGGTGGAAAGGAAGGCCTTGTCAAACGCGGCCACGATGTCGTCGCGCAGTTTGCCGTAGCGGGCGGCGTCTTCGCTCCTGCCGAGCAAGGCGGCGGCTTGTGCGACGAGGCGGGCGGAGTTGGCGAAATAGGCGGTGTCCACCAGATCTATCGGCGTTGGGAGCGGGGCCAGGTGGTCGCCGACGCCGCCGGAGAGGAGCAAGCCGCGCGAGGCGCCCTGACAGTAATCCACCCATCGGGCCATGTGCTGGTAATGGCCGGCCAGGAAAGCGAGGTCGCCGTAATGGGCGTACATGACCCACGGGATGATGACGCCGGCGTCGGCCCAGACGGGCCATCCGGCGGAGTTGTCGGCGATGCGCGGGGAGCATTTGGCAAAATCGCCGCGGGCGCTCTGGCCGTCGTCCACATCCACCATCCATTTGTCAAAAAAGGCGGCGACGTCGGCGTTGCAGGCGGCGGTGA
>JBEKOF010000048.1:0-21964 GCA_049522055.1 Verrucomicrobiota bacterium
TGACGCCAAAGGAACCCCGGCCCGTTACGTGCGGCTTTACTCCAATGGAAGCACTGAGGCCAAGTACAACCAGTACACCGAGGTGGAGGTTTATGGGCGGGCGGCCAAATGAGCAGGCCTTTTCAGTTGTGCATGTTGCTGGCTGTCTTGCTCGCCGCCGGGCTGCGGTGCCCGCTATTGGATTACCGTCCCATGCACACCGACGAATCGGTCAATGCGCTTAAACTCGGCCAATTGTGGAGAGACGGCTATTATCACTACAACCCCATGGAATACCACGGACCGGCCCTGGCTTATGCCAGCCTGGCGTGGCAAAAACTCACTCTGGCTCCCGATTTCGCCCTCTGGACGGACAGCCGTCCGCGCTCCCTGCCCGTTCTTTTTGGCCTCGGTCTGATTCTCCTGCTCCCGTTGGTTTCCGACGGCCTGGGCAGAAACGGCGCTCTGGCCGCCGCGTTCCTGACGGCTGTGTCCCCCGTGATGGTTTGTTACAGCCGTGATTATATTCACGAGACGCTGCTCGTCTTCTTCACCTTTCTCACCCTGGCGGCGGGATGGCGCTATGCCCGCGAGCGCAAGCTCCGGTGGATTCTCCTGGCGGGAGCCGGCATTGGATTGATGCAGGCCACCAAGGAAACCTTCCTCTTCAACCTCGCGGCCGCTTCGGCGGCGGGGCTGCTGTTACGGCGCTTTTGGCCCGTCCCGGTGGCGGCCCTAAAGACCAACCCCGCCAAAACTGATGCCTCGTGGCATTTGGCGGCCGGGTTGGCCGCCTGGCTGGCGGTGGCGTTGCTCCTGTTTTCTTCCTTCTTGACTAATCCCGCCGGCCCGTTGGACGCGGTGCGAACCTATAAGTATTGGATGCAGAACGCCCAGGGCGCTTCGCCGCATGTTCACCCGTGGAGCTTTTATGCCCAACGCCTGCTGTTCTTTCATGTCAAGGGAGGGCCGGTCTGGAGCGAGGCCTTGATCCTGGCGCTGGCCGTGGGCGGCGGCTTCGCCGCTTTTGGCCGCCGCCAGTTGCCGGGCGCGAACGCCGTCTTCGTGCGTTTTCTGGCATTTTACACGGCCATCCTCGCCGCGATTTACACCGCGCTCCCCTACAAAACTCCCTGGTGCGTGCTGGGTTTCTGGCACGGGGCGATTCTTCTGGCCGGGGTCGGCGCGGCAGCGCTGATTCGCGGGCTGAAAAAACCGCGCCTGAAAATCGCCGCCGGCATCCTCCTCGGGGCGGGTGCCGCCCAGTTGGCCTTCCAGGCCTGGCTGGCCGCGGTCCCGTATGCGGCGGACCAGCACAACCCCTGGTGCTACGCGCAGACTTCGCACGACCTTTTGAACCTGGTGAGCGAGGTCCTCGCCCTGTCGCAAGTTTCGCCGCAAGACGGCGGGATGCGCATCAACGTCATGACGCCCGAGGATGATTATTGGCCGCTGCCGTGGTATCTGCGGCGCTTTAACTCGGCGGAATGGCGGTCGGAAATCCCTGATGACCCCAAAGTGCCGGTGGACCCTTATGCCCCCGTGATCATCATCTCCCCAAAACTGGAAGCGGGCCTGGATGCCGGGAAAGCCGGCCTGATGGCGAAGATTTTCGAGTTGCGCCCTGGAACGTTTCTGGAGATCTTCGTCCAAACCAATCTTTGGTCGGCCTATCTGGAACATCAGCCCAAATAGCCGCGGCTTCTTGAGCGCCAAATTCAGGGGACTCAGGCCCGCCCGGATTCCGCCCCGCCCGGCTGGCAAAAGCCATCTGTTTGTCACAAATTTGTCACCATCCTGCTGTTGTTTCAGGCGGGGCCAATGGGGAATGCTGCTCCGGTGAAAGCAAAAGTTCTGGTGGTTGATGACGAGCCGGATGTTCTCGATCTCGTCAGCTACAACCTCACGCAGGCTGGCTTCCAGATCGAGACGGCCGTGGATGGAGCGGATGCCTTGAGAAAGGCCCGCTCGGCCGCGCCCGATTTGATCCTGCTCGACCTGATGCTCCCGGAAATGGACGGCTTGGAAGTGTGCAAACTGCTGCGGCGGGATCCCAAAACCAACGCCATCCCCATCATCATGCTCACGGCCCGCGCGGGCGAAATAGACCGGATTGTCGGCCTGGAATTGGGGGCGACTGATTATGTGCCGAAGCCATTCAGCCCCCGCGAATTGGTCTTAAGAGTCAAGAAACGGCTGGAAGAACACCAAGCCGGAGCGGCCCCCCGCAGCTCCTTTATCTTTGGGCTGCTTCAGTTGGATGTCTCACGCCATCTGGTCATGGTCAAAGGCAAACGCATCGAGCTTACCGCCACTGAATTCAAACTCCTTTCGGTGCTCGCCCAGCGGATTGGCCATGTCCAATCCCGCGAAAAACTCCTCCGCGATGTCTGGGAGTACGAGACCCACATAGACACCCGCACCGTGGACACCCACATGCGCCGCCTGCGCGAGAAACTGGGCGTGGCCGCCAAGTACCTGGACACCGTGCGCGGGGTCGGCTACCGCTTCCTTCCCGAATAGTTCAACCCGCTGGACAGAATACCACGTGGTTGCCATTCCACGCCAGAGGGTCCTGCACGGGAATGGCATCGAGCACCCAGCCATCCTCCGCCCAACCCACGCGAACCGCGCACAGCACGCCCTTTTCATCCCTGACATAAAAGATATTGGCATAGCCGTTGGTCTGTAAAAAACCAGGCCCGCCGCTTCCTTGCCGCTGCAGGAGCCAGAGCGCGGCGGTCACCGTCCCTTCCACTTTGCTTGCGCCGCCCAGTTCCGCGATTATCGGGCCGTCCTCCGAGACGGCCATCAGCCGGTATTTGCGGTAGGTCACTTCCTCCGCCGCCTTTTCCCTCTTCTCGAAAAACCGGCTCTTGAATTCGCCAAAAACGCTGGCTAATTTCACGCCGCTGTTCCTTTTGAAGAAATCCCCGATCACCACCGGCGTCTTGGTGGCGGGAATCACCAGGAATTCGAGCGGCTCAAGGAGCCTGGTACGGATTTCGGTTTCGTCAGGCATTAACATAATTCGTCCTTTCCTTCAATTCATGCCGGCGTTGCCCTCCGGTCGCTCACCTTCAACCATCGCTCGCGGGCCGGTCGGCCCCGTCGTTTCCACAAGCCCGGCTTCGTCCCTCCAGGCGCCAGGCCCTTTCACATTATTCTTCCACACCACCCAACATAACACCTGCTCGGGGCAATGTCTGTAGGATAGCGGCGCAATCGCTTGTAGGATGCTGCCGTACAACTCGGCATTATTGGAGTTTCGCAAGTGTCGCCGCATGGCCGCGGTCGGAATTTCGTTAGTGGTTTCTTAATCGCTTTTGTCATTGATGTTAACACTGCTAGGATTGTTGGCTCAGTCTCAATTGAAGCGTGTTCCCCGCCGGGCGTCCCATTGAAGCGCCGTTTTCCTCTTTTGTCCAACGTGCGCAAAAGCGCGCAGAGTGCGCATTCTGATTGCAGACAGGCTCTAGCCCCATGTCCGCCCGGGAAGTTTTCCACCGCTCGTTCTACGATCACGCGCGGATGTTGCGCCCGGTCAGACCGGTCGTCTGGCGCACCACCTGCCTATTAGCAACGCGGGCGATAAACGGCATCAATGTTGAATTCCGTTTTCTGGACCAACAATCTATGGAGCTTCATCCAGCAGGCAATTTCGCAACTCCCAAGTCAGTTTGCTTGTCCGACTTTCGGCGCGACGCCAAAAACGACGCAACCACATTTCCAATGCGGTTCACCAGGGGCTGACACTCTTCGCGCCGCGTGGCATTCGCTTTGCTAAAGGGTTGTAGAACGCGGGCCGTCGGGCCGCGCAAAGTATAACTATGAGCAAGAACTCAGTCAGAATCATATTCGCGGCATCAGAGAACGCTCGCGTCCCAGTCAGTAAGAAGGATAATTCCGGCCGGAGCGTGTACGATCCCACCCTACAAATATTAGGGTTTTTTGGGACACAATCCGGCGAAGCCCCGGGCAATAGTCCATTATGGGGCTGTCGCGTGATGCCGGGGTGCTCCGCCATCACAGTTAGTAAGAAGTATGATTTGCGCGGCCAAGTGTACCATCACGCCGCACACAAAATTGAGGCGGCGTCCTACATACTCCCCCCCCTTCGGCGAGTATGCTCGCGGGCCGGTGAAAGTGAGAGATCAAATCGCAATTCGGCGGCCGGCGCGCGCCGGCGCTGGCGCCCCCTTCAATCTCCACCGCCAAAGCTATGAAAAAAATAGAAGCCATCATCAAACCGTTCCGGTTGGACGAAGTCAAAGACGCCCTGGCTAAACTCGGCATCGAAGGCATGACGGTGAGCGAGGTCAAAGGATACGGCCGCCAAAGGGGCCACACCGAAGTGTACCGCGGAAGCGAATACACGGCGGAGTTCCTGCCAAAGCTGAAGATTGACGTCGTATTGTCCGATTCCCAACTCGACGCCGCCGTCAAGGCCATCATGCTCGCGGCCAAAACAGGGAAAATTGGCGACGGCAAGGTCTTTATCTCCACCATTGACGAAGTGGTGCGCATTCGCACCGGCGAAAAGGGGGAAAGCGCGCTCTGACCATTGGACCGCATGAAATCTAATTGACACTCGACGACCATGACTGAAACGAAATTCAACTTATGAAAATGATCATGAAGAACCCATTCCAGCCTCGCAGAAAAGCAACCTCGGTGATTGGGGCGGTTGCGGCGGTTGCTTTCACGACCGCCCTTCTCCAATCCGCGTCCGGCCAGTCGGCGGGCGCCAACGCCCCTCCGGGGCCTCTTCCCGCTTCCAACGCGGCCCCGGCCACCGTCACCTTGGCCTCCAACCAACTTAATGCGATCCAGATCAGTACCGTGGGCGCCTACACCTTCCCCATTGAGAAACAAGCCGTCGGCTTTATTGATTACGATGAGGACCTTTCCGTTCAAGTCTTCTCGTCCTACCAGGGGAAAATCATTACCAATTTCTTCAACCTTGGAGATGATGTGAAAAAGGGACAGACACTCTATACCATTGACAGCCCGGACCTGGTGAACGCCGAATCCGCCTTGATCGCCTCGGTCGCAGCCAATGTTCTCTACAGCAATGAACTTGTGCGCGCCACCGCCCTTTACAAAACCAACGGGGTTGCCCAGCGCGAGCTGGAGCAGGCCACCTCCGATGCCAACACGGCCGAAGGCGCCTACAAAGCGGCGCGGGATGCCGTCCGCGTCTTCGGCAAAACCGAGGAGGAAATCGCCCAGATTGAGGCCAGCCGCAAGATTGACCCCATGCTGGTCGTCCCCAGCCCGGTCAGCGGCCGCATCACCGCCCGCTTCGCCCAGCCCGGCCTGCTGGTGCAGCCGGGCAGCGTCCCGGCCCCTTACACCGTCTCCGATCTGACGACCAAGTGGATGGTCGCCAATGTCGCCGAAAGCGACAGCATGGCCCTCCGGGTGGGACAACCGGTCAAGGCGAAGCTGCTGGCCTGGCCGGGCCGCGTCTTCGAGGGCAAGGTCTCCCAACTGGGGACCACCCTGGATCCGAACGTCCACAGGGTGGTGGTGCGTTGCGACATTGCCGACACCAACAATGAGTTGCGCCCCAATATGCTCGCCAACTTCACAATTGAAGTTCAGGACCCAATCGTCTCGGTCGCCATTCCAACCCCCGGCGTGGATCGAAATAGTGACGGCACTTATGAAGCATGGGTCACAGTGGATCGCCACGTTTTTGCCCAGCGACGGGTCAAGATTGGCATGGAAAGAGACGGCTACTATCAGGTGCTGGATGGATTGCACGTAGGAGAGTTAGCCGTGACCCAAGGGGCCGTCTTCATCAGCAACATACTCTACGCCCCGCCGTCGGACTAAACAACCCAATGAGTCAATCAATAACCCAATAAAGGCCAATCATGCTTAAGACGATTATTGCAGCTTGTCTCAGCCGCCGCGCGATTGTGGTGTTTGCTTTGCTGGGCTTTGCCGCGGCGGGCCTCTTCGCCTTCCACATGATCAACATCGAGTCCTATCCAAACCCAACCCCGGTCATCCTCGAAATCACCGCCGAGGGGCCGGGCCTCTCCGCTGAGGAGATCGAGCGCTACTACACTATTCCCATGGAAATTGGACTCTACGCCACGCCGGGCGTCCAAGTCATCCGCTCTACCTCCTTCTATGGACTGGCCTTTATCCGCGTCGTGTTCAAGTGGGGGGTGGACTACGACTTCGCCTACGCCCAGGCCACTCTGGCTCTGGAACAAAATGTCACCCTGCCGGGCGGTCAGATCCCCTCGGTCAACCAGAACAGCGGCAGCGGCGAGATTTATCGTTACACTGTGCAGGGTCCCAAGCGTTATTCGATCACGGATCTGCGCACTATTCCGGATTGGATCGTCCTGCGCCGCCTCTCCACCATTAACGGCATCATCAATGTCAACAGTTGGGGCGGGACCACCAAGGAATTTGACATCCAGGTGGACCCTCTCAAACTCGAGGCCTTCAGCGTCACCGTCCCCCAAATCCTGACCGCCGTGGCCAACGCCAACATCAACGTCGGCGGCCGCGAAATCGTCATGGGCGAACAGTCCATCAACATCCGCGGCGTCGGCTTGATTGACGACGGCGGCAACGAGGACCTGACCCAGGGCTACAAGGTCAAGGACATCGAGAATATTGTCCTGGGCCAGATGAGCGGCACTCCCATCCTGGTTAAAGATGTCGCCAAAGTCGTCATGACCTACACCCCACGGCTCGGCATTTTCGGCTTGGACACCAACGATGACGCGGTGGGGTCCATTGTCGTTATGACTCGCACCAAGCAGACCTCGGAGATGCTCCCCAAGGTCCGGGCCGAGGTGGACGCCATGAACAGCGATGGCAGCCTGCCGCCGGGGGTCAAGGTGGTTCCCTTCTACGATCGCGGCTACCTCATTAATCTCACCACCCACACCGTTCTGCACAACCTCATCTTCGGCATCGTCCTGGTCTTCCTCATCCAATGGCTTTTCCTGGGGGACCTCCGCAGCGCGATCGTCGTCGGCGTGAACATCCCCTTCGCCTTGTTTTTTGCCATCATCCTGCTGGTCTTAAACCATGAAAGCGCCAACCTGCTCTCCATCGGCGCGGTGGATTTCGGCATCATTGTGGATTCGGCCGTGATCCTCATGGAGAATATCTTCCGCAATTTCCAAAGGCCCAAAGAAGAAAGCCAGAGCCTCCTGGCCCGTCTGACCGACGGCTTCTATGGGCCGGACCCGACCATGAGTTTGCACACCTCACCGAGCGTCGGCCAGACCTGGACCGACCGCCTGCGCCTGATTCTGGTCAGCGCGCTCCAGGTGGACAAGGCGGTCTTCTTTTCGGTGCTCATCACCGTCGCCGCTTTCGTGCCCCTCTTCACCATGCAGGGGGTCGAGGGCCAAATCTTTGGCCCCATGGCCCGCACTTATGGATTCGCGCTCGCGGGCGCCTTGATCGCCACCTTCACCGTGACTCCCGCCCTGACCCACTTCTTGCTTCCGGAGCATTTGCAGGAAACCGAGACCATTGTCGTCCGCCTCTTGCACAAGGTTTACGATCCCACCCTGCGTTTCTCGCTGGGCAACCGCGGCCTGATGGTCGGGATCGGCATTGTCTTTCTCGCCGTCGCGGCGTTCCTGTCGCAGCACCTGGGCAGCGAGTTTCTCCCGGCCCTGGAAGAGAACAATTATTGGATTCGCGCCTCCATGCCCACCACCCTTTCCCTCCAGGCCGGCGAGGCGGCGACCCGCAAAATGCGCCTCATTCTCCTGAAACATCCCGAAGTCATTTGCGTCACTTCCCAGCATGGCCGGCCCGACAATGGCACCGACGCCTCGCCCTTCTCCAATGTCGAACTCTTCGCCCCGCTCAAGCCCTTGGACCAATGGACCAAAGGCCTGACCAAGGATAAACTCACCGAGGAAATCCAGGCGGAGTTCACCAGCCAACTGCCCGGCGTCATCTTCAACTTCTCTCAATACGTCCAGGACAACATCGAGGAGGCCATCTCGGGGGTCAAATCGGCCAATTCGTGCAAGATTCTCGGCCACGATCTTGAAACCTTGGAGCGCCTGGCTCATGAAGTCCAGGACCAGATGAGCCAGGTCCGGGGCATTTGCGATCTGGGAATCTTCCCCGTCTTTGGCCAGCCCAACCTGAACATCAAGATAGATCGCGACAAGGCGGCGCGCTACGGACTGAACACCGGCGACGTCAACACCGTCGTCCAGGCGGCCCTGGGCGGGACGATAGCAAGCCAGGTGCTGGAAGGAGACCGGGAGTGGAACCTGGTCGTCCGTTACGCGCCCGAATACAGGGACAATATCGAAAAGATTCGCAACATCAAAGTGGGCTATACCACCGCCAGCGGCGCCAATGCCTACATCCCTTTGAGTGAACTGGCCGACGTCGGCCTCTCCACCGGCGGCTCCTGGATTTACCACGAAACAATGTCCCGCTTCATCCCCGTCAAGTTCAGCGTGCGCGATCGCGACCTGGCCGGCGCCGTGGCCGAGGCCCAGGCGCGCATCAAGCAAAATGTCCCGCTTCCGCCCGGCTATCGCATGATCTGGGCCGGCGAGTTTGAAGACCTGCAACTGGCCAAGGCGCGGCTGGAGGTCATCGTGCCCATCAGTCTGGTGCTCATCCTCTTCTTGCTCTATTGCTTGTTCAATTCGCTGCGGGACACCCTTCTGACCCTGGCGGGCATCCCCTTCGCCATCGCGGGCGGCGTGCTGGCCCTCTATGTTTCCTCGCAGCCTTTCAGCATCTCCGCCGCCATCGGCTTCGTCTCCCTCTTTGGCGTGTCGGTCATGGACGGCATTCTGATGATCACCTTTTACAACCAGGCCAAGATGCGTGGATTGAAGCCGATGGAGGCGATGTATCATGCCTCCACCGCCCGGATGCGGCCGCTGCTGATGACCGGTCTCTCCGCCTGCATTGGCCTCTTTCCCGCCGCGATTTCCCACGGCATTGGCAGTCAGGTGCAGCGGCCGCTGGCCACCGTGGTCGTCGGCGGCATGTTGATCGGCCCCATCATGCTTCTCATCATTGTGCCGGCCCTCCGCATGGTCTGGCTGGGCCGGGAGGAGAAACCCCATGAACAGCCTCAATCCGCCTAGAATCAGAATGAAAACAAAACGCTTTCTTTTCATGTTGATTGCTTTTGGCTCATTGACCTTGGGACTGTGCTATGCCGACGATCCTTCCAGGCAACCGGCGGAACCCGCTTCGCCCGCGAAGCCGGGAACCAGTGGTGATCATGCAACCGGGCCGGCGCTCGGCCACCCGCTTCCCGCGGACCATCTCCATGCCAAAGGGAATCACGATGGACATCTGCCTCCAACGAACGACCCGGCGGGTCCATGGAATCACCAGCCCAAACCAGCGCCGCCCAACCAGGCTCATCAACCTGCTTTAAACAGGCCTCCCTCCGGGGCAAAAAATGGATGGATCGTCAACAGCATAGGAACCCGGCAAGAACCACCCGCCAAATTGCCGCCCGGCGCGGGGACCGTCGCGCCTTTGCCCGGGGTTGCGGTTGGCCCAAGCGCGGACGCGCCGGTCCTTGGGAAATTCACAACCGGCGGATCAATTCTGAAAAAAACAGGGGACCAACCACTGGCCAAGTTCCCGGCCGGCGGCGGAACCGCTCCGCCGGGGCCAGGCGGTGTTCGTGGCCGGGGCGTCAAGGCGGCCCTGATTGGCGCCTCGCTGGGCGTCGCCCCCAAAAAAACGACGCCGGTGGCCCATGGCGCCGACATCCAGCTCAAACCTTAACACAATGACAATATGACACCCTCTCGCAACCCGCTTGCAATTTGTTTAACCGCCCTCGCCGCCTCGGCGCTCCTGACCAGTTGCGCGCACCTCCCATCGGTGGGGCCGAACTTCAAAAAACCCGACGCGCCAAAGGACAGTGGTTATACGCCCAGTCCGCTTCCCCCGGAGACAAGCAGCGCGACCAACGCCGCCGACGGATCAGCCCAGCGGTTTCTTTCGGGCCAGGACATCCCTTTCGACTGGTGGAAGTCCTTTGATTGTCCCCAGCTCAATACCCTGGTGGAGAAAGCCCTTCGCCAGAATGACTCCATCACCGCAGCCTGGGCGGCGGTGCGCCAGGCGCAGGAATATGTCTATGCCCAGCAGGGCGGTTACTATCCCACGCTGGATGTGGACTACAATGTGACACGCCAGCAAGTGGCGGGCAACGTGGCCAACACGAGTGCTCCTGGCTATCAAGGCAATGGAACATTGATTGAAGGCATTCAACAAAACACCCCGCCTTACAATTCCCCCATCACTTGGACCATGCACGTCGCCCAACTGATGGTCGGCTACACGCCGGATATTTTCGGCCTCAACCGCCGGACAGTGGAGTCCTTGGACGCGCAAACGGCGGTGCAGCGTTTTGGATTGGACGCGGCCTATATCACGCTGGCCTCGACCGTCGTTGGGGCGGCCATCCAGGAGGCAGCCACGCGGTCCCAGATTGAGGCGACCGAAAAAATCATCGCCGCCAATGTCAAGGCGCTGGACATCCTGCGCGCCCAGCACCAGTTGGGTTATGCGTCGGATCTGGACGTGGACGGCCAGGAGGCCGCCCTGGAGCAAGCCCAACAAATGCTGCCCCCGCTGCAAAAGCAGTTGGAGCAGACGCGCGACCTGATCCGCGCTCTGGTGGACAATTTGCCCAGCCAGGACGTGGAGGAAACCTTCGAGTTTTCTTCGCTCCATTTGCCGCAAGACCTCCCGCTCAGCCTGCCGTCAACGATCATCCGGCAACGCCCCGATGTGCGTGCCGCCGAGGAGCAGATGCGTACGGCCAACGCCCTGCTCGGGGTCGCCATTGCCAACCGGCTGCCGGTGGTCACCATCACCGGCAGCCTGTCCAAGACAGCCACAACTATTCCCCAGTGGTTCAACTATGGCAGCGGTGGCTGGAGCCTGGCCGGCGACATTTCCCAGCCCATCTTCGAGGGTTTTACGCTGTTGCACCGGCAGCGGGCCGCGAACCAGGCGCTGATCCAGGCGGCGGCGCAGTATCGGAGCACGGTGATCAGCGCGTATCAGAACGTGGCGGACACGCTTCATGCGCTGGAATCGGACGCCGATGCGCTCAAGGTGGCCGCCGCCGCCGAACACACCGCCAGGCACGCTTTCGACTTAACCACGCGGCAGTACCAAACCGGCTATGCAAATCTCCTCACCCTCCTCAGCGCCGAGGAAACATACGACCAGGCCGTGATCGCCACTGTTCAAGCCCAGGCCAATCGCTACGCCGACACCGCCGCGCTCTTTGCGGCCCTGGGCGGCGGCTGGTGGAACCGCGCCGATCTCGCCCAGAAGGACCCGGCAATCGCGCAAAAATGACACCAGACGCCGGCATCCAGAAAAAAAACATTGTCATCGTGGACGATCATCCTCTGGTGCGCGAGTGGCTCGCCACTTTGATCAACCAGCAATCCGACCTCAAAATCTGCGGCGAGGCGGCCGACGCCGCGGACGCGCTAAAACTCATCGCCGCCGCCAAACCCCACCTGGCCATTGTGGACATCTCCATGCACGGAGGATCGGGCATCGAATTGATAAAGGAGATCAAAGCCGTCTGTCCCGAAGTCCAAGTTCTGGTGCTTTCCGTGCATGAAAGCAGGCTCTTCCGCGAGCGGGCGTTTGGCGCGGGGGCGCGGGGTTACGTGACAAAACGAGAGGCGACCCGGGAAGTGCTTCAAGCCGTCCGCTCTGTGCTGGAGGGGAAATTCTACCTGGGGGCGAAAGCCGCCGCCCCCGCGACCGACAAGTTTGTGGGGCTGAAAACCCCGGCGACCGATCATCTGGTTGAAAAGCTCAGCGACCGGGAATTGGAAGTGTTCCATTTGTTGGGGCGCGGTCTCGGCACCCGGCAGATTGCCGGGGAACTCCGCGTCAATTTCAGGACCGTTCAGGCCTTCTCCGCCCGGATCAAGAAAAAGCTCGGCCTCTGCAGCGCCACCAAACTTCTGCGCGAAGCCACCAGTTGGCTTGACCGCCAGAACTTCAAGTAGCTCGGTTTGGCTGCTCTGGCTCTGCGCGTCTGGGCCGGCTCAAATGCCAATAGTGCGCGCCCAATTCACCAAGGGTTATGCCGGTACTGCGGCGCTCTTTGAGGCGCTGGGCGGCGGATGGTGGAACCGCGCCGATTACACCCAGAAGAAGGAGTCAGGAATGACAGAAAAATGACGCCAGACGATAAAAGCAAATGTGATGTTTCCGGTTCACCGCGCCCCGCCTACCGGATGTCGCCGAACCGGACGTTTTCCGGAACCGACGGCTCATCCAGCACTTGAATGGTGGTGGATGGCCCCAAGTCCACCGGGTCCCCCCAGGCGCGCAAAGCCCAAACAAGCTCCTTGTCGGCGCTCACCTCGAAGGCTTGAATGGCCGTTCCCGCGGCCGGTCCGTCGCCTTTTTTGCACCAATTGTTGATGAGGGTGTCGCCATTGGACAAACGGCTGGCCGTTTGCATGCCCGAAATCTTGTAGCCCACAAGGCTGGCGCGCGGAAATTCCCACACCACGCCCCCTTTGCGGTCCAGTTCCTGCACCGAAGTGTGCTCCCGGGTAATCAGGATGTTGCCGTTCTTCAGCGGGGCGGCCATCCAGAGGTCCGGCACCGAAAGGGACCACAGTTCCTTGCCGTTGACGTCATACTCGCAAACCTTGTGCAAATCCATGTGCCCGACCAGGATCGTCCCCGCCTCCGTCAGGCGGGCGTGGCGGAATTGGCCGTGGACACTGTTGGCATTGCCCACCGGGAGTTCAAACTCCTTCTCCGTCGCGCCGGTTGTGGTGTTGACCACCATGACTTTGGCCGGATTGCCATTGCGGATGAACACCACATGCTCCTGGCCAATGGCCTGCGCGGTGTGGATTTCAGTTCCGGGCGGCGCCTCGTAATTCCAAACCACCTTCTTCTCCGCGGTAATCTCGGTCACGCCGAATTGATGCGCGAAGAGAACATTGCCAGTGGAGAGCAGGGTCGCGTCGCTGATTTCCCCCTTGGACTGCGGGTCGGTGTTTTCGTAAGACCAGACCACCTTCCCCTGGCGCACGATGTACATGTTGTGCCGTCCCCCGCCTTCCCCGGCGTAAAAGAAATCGTGCTGGGCCAATCCCCGGCCCGGCAGGACAGCGGGGGCCGATGGCGTGTTGTCCCCGAGCACGACGTGCATATTGCTGGGGCGCGCGAGGTTGGTGGAAGGCCGGTTGCTGGCAGCCGTGGTCTGCCCCGCCGGAGTGTTCTGGGCAATCAGGCCGGCCACTGGGCAAAACCACGCAGCCAGCCCCATGCACAAGAATGACGATGGTTTCATAATCTGGACTGTGCTGGCCTGACGATTGAACAGCGGCGCAAATCAGTCAAGATTAAACACAAGACTTAAACACAAGACTTGACATAATATGCACAATTGAGTCTTTGCCGCCGAGTCATTGCTCTTTGCCTGGGTTTGGCACACACCGCGTTGGGCCGCTGGGCAAGGCACTTGCTTACATGGGAAACCGCGTGACATGACCGCTCGCGCGATGCAGCATGCGGTTGGCGGTGATCTAAATTGACCACGGTGCTTAAAATGCGCCGGGTGTCGAGCCATGTTGGAGAATTACAGACCATTCGGATATTACGACGAGATGCTGGATGAAAAGGGGGGGACGCGGCCTCATTACCAGAAGTTCCGGGAATTGCTGGAGCAGATCCCGGCGGAGGAGTTCGGGCATCGGCGGCAATCGGTGGATCTGGCGTTTCTGCGCCAGGGCATCACTTTCAACGTGTACGGGGACGAGCAGGGGGCGGAGAAGATATTCCCGTTCGACCTGATCCCGCGCATCATTCCGGCCAGCGAATGGGATTACTTGGAACGGGGGCTGGCGCAACGCATCACGGCGCTGAACCTGTTTTTGCACGACATTTACCACGAGCAGAAAATACTCAAGGATGGGGTGATCCCGCCTTTTTATGTGCTATCGGCAAAACATTTCCGGCGGGAGTTTGTCAATTTCAAGGTGCCCAAGGACATCTACATCCACATTTGCGGGACGGACCTGATCCGCGGCGCCAAAGGAGAATGGATGGTGCTGGAGGACAACGCGCGATGTCCGTCGGGGGTGAGTTATCTGCTGGAGAACCGGCGCGCGATGAAGCGGAGTTTTTCGGGCATGTTCGAGTCCATCGGGGTCAGGCCGGTGGAGCACTATCCGCAGGAGCTATTGAAGATGCTGCGGTATATTGCGCCCGCGGGCGTGGCGGACCCGACGGTGGTGCTGCTGACGCCGGGGGCGTGCAATTCCGCCTATTTCGAACACACTTATCTGGCGCGGCAAATGGGCATTGAGATCGTGGAGGGCCGGGACTTGATGGTGCGGGAGGAGTGCGTGTTCATGCGCACGACCAAGGGATTGCAGCAGGTGCATGTGATCTACCGGCGGATTGACGACGATTTTCTGGACCCGACCGTTTTCCGGAAGGATTCGGCCCTGGGGGTGCCCGGCATCATCCGGGCGTTCCGGAAAGGCAATGTGTCCCTGGCCAATTCGGTGGGGACCGGCATCGCGGACGACAAGGTGATGTATTATTTCGTGCCGCGGATCATCCAGTATTATTTGAAGCAGGAGCCAATCATTCCCAACGTGCCCACCTACCTGGCGAGCGAGGAATCGGACCGGAAATATATCCTGGAAAACCTGGAGAACCTGGTGGTCAAGGCGGCCAATGAATCCGGCGGCTACGGGATGCTGATGGGGCCGAAATCCACCCGGGAGGAGATCGCGCAATTCCGGGAGAGGATCACGGCGGACCCGCGCAATTACATCGCCCAGCCCATGATCATGCTCTCGCAACATCCCACGTATGTGGACGGCCAATTTGAGGGGCGGCACATTGACTTGCGCCCCTACATCATTTACGGCGAGAAGATCACCATCGTGCCCAGCGGCATGACCCGGGTGGCGCTCAGGAAGGGGTCGCTCGTGGTCAACTCCTCCCAAGGGGGCGGGAGCAAGGACACCTGGGTTCTGTACGGAGACCAATGAAGCCATGCTCAGCCGCGTCGCCAACTCGCTTTACTGGATGTCGCGCTACATTGAGCGCGCGGAAAACACGGCGCGCCTGGTGGAAACGAGCCTCCAGTTGCTGCTGGACTACCGCAACCTGGACGAGCAGCACATCGCCGAGCAATGGCTCCCGATTGTGCAGGCCACGGGGGAAGAGGAGGCCTTTTTCAAGCTCCACCCCAAGGCAACCGGGGCGGCGGTGACGGAGTTTCTGGTGTTCCAGGCCGAAAACCCAAATTCCATCGTGCAATGCATTTGCCAGGCCCGGGAAAACGCCCGGATGGTGCGGGACCAGATCACCGTGGAGCTGTGGGAGGAATTGAACCGGGTGTATTTGTTCGTCCGTTCCCGCCAGGCGCGGCTGGTCTGGAAGCAAAGCCCCAGCGAATTCTTCTCCGAAATCAAGGCCTCCTCGCTCCAACTCACCGGCATCGCCTACGCCACTTTGATCCACAATGAAGGCTGGTTGTTCTTGCAGGCGGGCCGGTTCCTGGAGCGGGCGGACAAAACCTCGCGCATCCTGGACGTGCGCCACCAAAGCCTGCCGGAGACCGGGCCGCCCGGGCCGGTGGGGCCGACCGGGGCGCTGGAGTGGGCGGCGATCCTGCGCTCGTGCAGCGCGTGGGACGGCTACAAATCGCTCTTTGGCGCCGAGGTGCATCCCAAGTGGGTGACCGAGTTTCTGGTGCTGTGCGAGGATTTTCCGCGCTCCATCCTTTTCTGCGCCAACCAGCTCAACATCTCGCTGCGCAAGATTTCCGGCGTGCCGGAGGGCCGGTTTGTCAATGACGCGGAACGGCACGCGGGACGGTTGCTGGCGGAGTTGCAGTTCAGCACGGTGGACGATATTTTCAAACGGGGCCTGCATCGTTACCTGGACGACGTGCAGGTGAAACTCAATTCGATCGGCGACGCGCTCTTTGAGGCCTATTTCTTTCTGTCCCTGGCGTCGCTGGGGGAGTCGGATTTTGTGCAGCAGGAAGAGCAGCAGCAACAAACCGGAGTATGAAGAGAATCGGAATCCTCACCGCCGGCGGCGACACCCCCGCCCTCAACGCCACCATCCACGGAGCGGTGGTGCGCGCCAACCAGCTCAAGCTGGAAATCCTCGGCATCATCAAAGGGTTCAACGGGCTGTTCAACCCGCGCGTTCCCCACGTCCATCTCAACCCCCTCTTCCAGGGAATTCCCGAGCTGGACCCGACCAAGGGCGGCACTCTCATTGGGTCCTCGCGCGATTATGTGGACCCGGAGAACAAAGAGCAGTTGGACCAGGTGGCTTCCCACCTTCAGAAGCTGGGAATCGAAGGACTGATTTGCGTGGGCGGCGACGGCACGCTCAACGGTTTGCAGCCCCTGTGCGACCGCCTCCCGGTCGTGCTGGCGCCCAAGACCATTGACAACGACCTCGGACTCAATTACGCCAGCGAGTCGGAGGAATGGGTGCGGACCAGCGGGCCGGACGCAAATGGCAAACCGCACTACAAACGGATGAAATCCAACGCCGTCTTCGATCCCAACCAGATGATCAACTACGTCACGCCCGGCTACGCCACGGCGGTCTTCGTTTCCGCCACGGGCGTGGACCGGCTCCGCACCACGGCGGAAAGCCACCGCCGGATCGCCATCATCGAGGTGATGGGGCGGCACGCCGGCTTTCTGGCGCTGGGCACCGCCTACGGATGCCCCGACATCATCCTGGTTCCCGAGCACCCGTTGGACCTGGAACAATTGGTGGAGCGAGTCAAATATACTTATGACCTCCAGAAGAACGTGGTCATCGTTTGCGGCGAGGGCATCGTGGACGAGCAGGGCCATGAGCTGGCCGCGGAAAAAAACACCACCGACCCGGCCGGCAACGTCGTGCTCAGCGGCGCGGCCGAGGCGTTGCGGGCCAAAATGATCCAAATGATCGGCGACCGCTATTTTCAACTCTATCGCCGCTGCAACTCCGCCAGCGAGGCGATCTTCATCCGCAAAGTCGGCCACACCCAGCGCGGCGGACGGCCCATCCTCTTCGACCGCTTTTATGCGGCGGCTCTGGGCGCCAAGACGGTGGACCTGCTCCTGGAGGGACGCAACAACGCCGTGGCCATTCTTCAGTACGACGCCAGCAAGGGCTTTCACGTGGAGGGCTACGACGGCAACCGTTTCCGCGACCGGTGGGGCCGCATTCACGCGCGCCAACTGCACCCCGACCTCTACGACAGCAAGCTCATGAAGCCGTCGCGGACGGGCATCAATTACCTGCTGCCCATTTTCACCAACGCCATTGGCAATGATGACATGGAGCACACGCGCCAGACATTGTTCGCGCCGGGCAACCTGGTCCAGCCCTACCACTCCATCAATACGGACATAGACAAGCGGATTCGGTATATCCTCCCCGAACCGGCCGCTGCCGCATGACTTGCCCGGCCAAACCAACGCGATGGCGCGACTTTTCCTAATTCACCATGTCTATTCACGTCTCCCTCTATCACAAAACTCAATACCACTATGACCGGCCCACCGCGCACGGGCCGCACGTGGTCCGCCTGCGCCCCGCGCCGCATTGCCGGGCGGCCATTCTAAGCTACTCCCAAAAAATCAGCGGCGGCAAGCATTTCATCAACTGGCAGCAAGACCCCTTTTCCAACTGGAACGCCCGCCTGGTGTTCCCGGACAAGATGACGGAGCTTTGCGTGGAGGTGGAATTGGTGGTGGAAATGGCGGTGCATAATCCGTTCGATTTCTTCCTCGAGCCCGGCGCGGAGAACTTCCCCTTCGCCTACGAGTCCACCCTCAAGAAAGATTTGGCCGCGTTTCTGGAGCCTGGCCCGCCCGGACCCGCTTTCAACGCCTGGCTGGTGGCCTTCCGCAGGACGCTGCCGCCCCAGGCGACGCGCACCATTGACTTCCTGGTCGCCCTAAACCAGCGGGTCCAGCGGGACATCAAGTATTTGATCCGCCTGGAGCCAGGAGTCCAGACGCCGGAGGAAACGCTGGTCAAAGGCAGCGGTTCGTGCCGCGATTCGGCCTGGCTGCTGGCCCAACTCCTGCGGCACTTCAGTCTGGCTGCGCGGTTCGTCTCCGGCTATCTGGTTCAACTCGCGCCCGACGAAAAGGCGCTCGACGGACCGAGCGGCCCGGCCAAGGACTTCACCGACTTGCACGCCTGGTGCGAAGTCTATCTTCCCGGAGCGGGGTGGATCGGGTTGGACCCGACCTCCGGGCTGCTGGCCGGGGAGGGCCACATTCCCCTTTCCTGCACACCGGAGCCTTCCAGCGCCGCGCCCGTCTCCGGCGCGGTGGATGAATGCAAAGCCACCCTGCGCCACGAAATGCGCGTCGCCCGCATTTATGAGTCCCCGCGCGTGACTCATCCTTACTCCGACGAGCAATGGGAGCGCATCCAGGCGGCGGGCCGCCGAGTGGACAAAAGTCTGGCCGACGCCGACGTGCGCTTAACAATGGGCGGCGAGCCGACCTTCGTCTCCATTGACGATCCCGACGGCCCGGAATGGAATTTCACCGCCGTCTCCCATAAGAAGCGCGTCCTCTCCGGCGCGCTGCTGCGCCGCCTGCGCGCAAAATTCGCCCCCGGCGGCCTGTTGCATCACGGCCAGGGAAAATGGTATCCGGGCGAGCCGCTGCCTCGCTGGGCGCTGGCCTGTTACTGGCGCAAGGACGGGGTTCCCATCTGGAAGGACGATACGCTCATCGCCCACGAATCGAAGAACTACGGCCACGGCGCGGCCGAGGCGCGGGAATTGGCGCTGCGCATCGCCGCCCATCTGGGCGCGGACCCCCAACGGCTGCTGCCGGGCTACGAGGACGTTTTTTACTATATGTGGAAGGAGCGCCGCCTCCCCTCCAACGTGACGCCGGAAAAATCGAATCTGAAAAACAAAGAGGAGCGCGAGCGCCTGGCCCGGCTTTTTCAGCAGGGCCTGGGCGAGGTGACCGGTTACGCGCTGCCGCTGAAGCGGACCCGGATCGGCGGCGAGCAGACTTGGCTGAGCGGTTCGTGGTTTTTGCGCGACGGCCAGGTTTTGTGGCTGATCCCGGGCGATTCGCCGATGGGCCTGCGACTGCCCGTGGACTCCATTCCCTGGGTGGCCCAAAGCGAATACCCGTGGATTTACCCGCCCGATCCCGGCCAAAAATTCCCGCCGCTTCCCAGGGAATTCCCTTCCGGCACGCGCTCCGCCCAGCATTACGTGCCGGCGCCGGGAGCATCCTGGCCGAAAGGCGCCGGCCCCGGCCTGCGCGCTCAAAAACTGGAGGACAATCAGGCCGCCACCGCGCCACCCCGCCCGGCGGAAATCCCTCCCGCCCCACAGCAAAGCGCCCCGTGGGTCGTCCGCACCGCCCTGTGCGTGGAACCGCGCCAGGGCCGTCTGCACGTCTTCCTGCCCCCGGTGGCGACGACGGAGGACTACTTGGACCTGGTGTCCGGGGTGGAGGCCGCCGTGACGGAGCTGGGGCTGCCCGTTCTGATTGAGGGCGAAACGCCTCCCCAAGACCCGCGTCTGAACAAACTGGCGGTCACGCCCGACCCCGGCGTGATTGAAGTCAACCTGCACCCAAGCGCCTCGTGGGAGGAGTTGGTGGAAAAGACCACCGTCCTCTACGAGGAGGCGCGGCGGACCCGCCTGCGGGCGGAAAAGTTTATGATTGACGGACGCCACGTCGGCACCGGCGGCGGCAATCATATTGTCCTCGGCGGCGCCACCCCGGGCGACTCCCCCGTTTTGCGGCGGCCGGATTTGCTCCGTTCCCTGCTCTGCTATTGGCAGAACCATCCCTCCTTAAGCTGGCTGTTCAGCGGATTGTTCATTGGCCCGACCAGCCAGGCCCCGCGCGTGGATGAGGCCCGGCACGACTCGCTTTACGAGCTGGAACTGGCCTTCCAGCAAGTCCCGGCGCGGGGACAACCCGCCGCGCCCTGGCTGGTGGACCGGCTTTTCCGCAATCTGCTCATTGACGCGGCCGGGAACACCCATCGCGCCGAGTTCAGCATTGACAAGCTCTTCCCGCCCGACAGCGGCGCCACCCGGCTGGGCCTGGTGGAAATGCGCTCCTTTGAAATGCCGCCCCATGCGCGCATGAGCGCCGCCCAGCAACTGCTCCTCCGCGGCCTGGTCGCCAAATTCTGGAACCAGCCTTATTCCAACCCATTGGTCCGCTGGGGATCCGACCTCCATGACCGCTGGATGCTCCCGCATTATTGCCAGACTGATTTCAGCGACGTCATCGGCGATCTGCGCCAGGCCGGCCAGCCCTTCGAAATGGAGTGGTTCGCGCCGCACTTTGAGTTCCGCTTCCCGCGCATCGGCCATTTCACCCGGCGCGACATCACCATCGAACTGCGCGGCGCGCTGGAACCGTGGCATGTGCTGGGGGAGGAATCCGGCGCGGGCGGCACGGTGCGCTATGTGGACAGTTCGGTGGAGCGCCTCCAAGTCAAGGCCGCCGGCATGGCGGGCGACCGGTTTGCTCTCACCTGCAACGGCCGCCGTGTGCCGCTGCGCCCCACCGGAACCAACGGCGAATTTGTCGCGGGCGTGCGCTACCGGGCGTGGTGTCCGCCCGAATGCCTCCACCCCGCCATCGGCGTCAATACGCCGCTGGTGTTCGATCTCTACGACACTTGGAACGAGCGCTCGCTGGGGGGATGCGCTTACCACGTGGCCCATCCCGGCGGCCTCAACTATGTCACCTTCCCCGTTAACGCCTACGAGGCGGAGAGCCGCCGCCTCTCGCGCTTTTTCACCCACGGAAGCCGGCAGGGCCGGTTCGTTCCGCCCCCGGAATCCGTCAGCCGCGAATTCCCTTTCACGCTGGACTTGCGCATGGAGCCGCCGGTAAAATGAGATCATGAGCTGGGCGCGCAATTGTCCGGCGGACTCCTGAGGCAGATGGCCGCCGCCGAAGAAACTTTCAAGCCGAACACCCCGACGGTGTTCCAGTCCTACGCCCCCGCAAGCGGCGTGTTCGACGAGTCCACCGAGTCGGCGGGCGGCCTGCGGGAATGCTGGCTGAAGTTCGCCCGCACGCTTCCAGGATTCACCGACGCGGAGTTGAAACGCCGCCACGAGACGGCGCGCCGCATCATCCAGGAACAGCGCATCACTTACAACGTCCAGGGCGATCCGCCGGGGATGGAGCGGCCCTGGCAACTGGACCCGCTCCCGCTGCTGCTCGACGCGGAGGAATGGCAAAAACTGGAATCCGGCCTCATCCAGCGCGCTACTCTCATCAACCGCATCCTGGCCGATTGCTACGGGCCGCAGCAATTGATTCACTCCGGCCGGCTCCCCCCCTCCATCCTCTTCGCCCAGCCGGATTTCCTCCGTCCCTGCCACGGGGCGGCGCCCCCCGGCGGCGTCTTCCTCCATTTTTACGCGGCGGACCTGGCCCGCTCCTCTGACGGACCATGGTGGGTGCTTTCCGACCGCACCCAGGTCCCGACCGGCGCGGGCTACGCCCTGGCCAACCGCCTGATCACCTCCCGCATCCTGCCGGAGGCGTTTCGGGACTGCCATGTCAAACGCCTGGCTGGCTTTTTCCGGGAAACCCAGACCACCCTCACCCGGCTGGGCGCGCGCCGGCCGGACAACCCGCGCATTGTATTATTGACGGCAGGCCCTTTCAACGAAACCTATTTCGAGCAGGCCTGGCTGGCCCGCTATCTCGGCTACTCGCTCGTCGAGGGGCAGGACCTCACCGTGCGCGACGACCGGGTGTTCCTCAAAACCCTTTCCGGCTTGGACCCGGTGGACGTGATCCTCCGCCGCGTCGAGGACGACTGGTGCGACCCGCTCGAACTGCGCAACGACTCCATGCTGGGTGTGCCGGGACTGCTCGGCGCGCTGCGGGCCGGCAACGTGGCCGCCGCCAACGCCCTCGGCAGCGGCCTGCTG